>JAEDNB010000264.1 GCA_016302725.1 Lentisphaeria bacterium | reverse complement strand
TCCTTGGTGCGGTAGCTGGAGGCGTCGGAGGGGGAGTGTCCGCCGATGCGGTAGGTAGCCACGTCCAGGAGGGCGGGGCCTTCTCCCTTGAGGAGGTGTGCCTTCTGGCGCTTCACGGCGTCGGCCACGGCCAGGGGGTCGTATCCGTTGACCCGTTCGGCGAACATCTGTTCAGGGGAGACGCCGGCGCCGATGCGGGCCAGTTGTCCGAAGCCCATGGTTTCGCCCAGGTATTTATCCTTGGAGGAGCCGGCGGTCTGTCCGCCCATGCCGTAGGCGTTGTCGGAGCAGTTGAAGAGGATGGGGAGCCCCTTGAAGCCCTTTTCCTTCCAGAGGGTCTTGAACTGTCCCATGGCGGAGAACATGAGGCCTTCCCAGACGGGGCCGCAGCCGAAGGAGGCGTCGCCGATGTTGCACAGGACGATTCCCTTGCGGTCGTTCACCAGCTTGAAGAGGGCGGCGCCGGGAGCCACGGGGCCGCTTCCGCCCACGATGGCGTTGTTGGGATAGATGCCGAAGGGAGTGAAGAAGCAGTGCATGGAGCCACCCCAGCCCTTGTTGAAGCCTGTGACCCGGGCGAAGATTTCGGCATAGGCGCCGTAGACCAGGAAGTGTCTCGCCAGTTCCTTGACGGTGCTGCACTTGCAGTGTTCCTGGACCACCTTCAGGGTCGCGCCGCCGAAGAACTCCTCCATCACCTTCTGGAGGGCGGCGTCATCCAGTTTCCGGATGGCGGAAAGCCCCTTGGCCAGGATTTCGGAGTGGGAGCGGTGGCTTCCGAAGGTGAAGTCGTTCATGTCCAGGTGGTAGGCGGCGCCCACGGCGGTGGCGGCCTGTCCCAGGGAGAGGTGTGCGGGGCCGGGATGCTTATAGCTCACATCCTCGTATTTGCCCTGGAGCTTGATTTCATTGATGACCGTCTCGAAGTCGTGGCACACCAGCATGTCGTGGTAGATGGCCAGGAACTCCTCCTTGGAGTACTCCTTCTTCTCCTGGGCGAGGGTCTTTTTATACTGGCAGACGGGAATGTCCTCGAAGTGGATGTAGCCGGGTTTGAACCAGTCCTCCGGGCGAATTTCCAGTGCTTTGGTCATGGGAAGGGGATTCCTTGCAGTGATGGGGGGTGGATGGGGATGGGAAACGGGAAAGGGGATGGATGGGGATGGAGGGGCCTATGCGTGGAGGACGGCCTCCCGGATGGATTCGGAAACGGTGGGATGGGGGAAGACGATGCGCTGGACCGTGTCCACGGTCATCTCCTGGCCCACCATGGCGCTGGCGGCGCAGATGAACTCTCCGGCGCACCCGCCGATGGCATGGACACCCAGCACCTGGCCGAATTTTTCGCTGACCAGGACCTTCACGGTTCCGCTCTTGCCGGCATAGTCCACCAGGAAGCGTCCGGCCATGGCCATGGGCTGGACCACCTTGCGGTAGGCGATGCCCTTTGCCTTCAGTTCCTGTTCCGTGGCGCCCACCTGGGCCACCTCGGGATGGGTGAAGATGACGGAGGGGATGGCCTTGTAGGACATGCGGTCGGCCACGCCGAACATGTTGTTCACGGCGACCACGCCCTCCCGGGTGGCGGCGTGGGCCAGCAGGCAGCGGCCGGTCACGTCGCCGCAGGCCCAGATTCCGGGCACGCTGGTCTTGCCGAACTCGTCGGTGACCACTCCCTTCCGGTTCATGTCCACATTCAGCGCCTCCAGTCCCAGTTCCTGGGTGACGGGGCGGCGTCCCGTGGCATTGAGCACATAGTCTCCGGTGACCTGTTGCTCCTTTCCCTGGGGATCCAGGTAGAAGAGGGTGGAGCCCTCGATTTTCACCACCTTGCAGTTGAGGTTGATGGCGATGCCGGCCCGGGTGAGTTCCTTGTGGAGCTGCTGGCCGATTTCGTCATCCACCACGGGGGCGATCTTGGGCATCATCTCCACGATGGTGACCTGGGTGCCCGCCGCGTGGAAGAAATTGGCGAACTCCAATCCGATGACGCCGCCGCCGATGACCACCAGGGCCTTGGGCAGCTTGTCCAGGGCCAGGATGCCCGTGGAGTCCAGCACCAGGGGATTGTCCCG
>JAEDNB010000051.1 GCA_016302725.1 Lentisphaeria bacterium | reverse complement strand
GCCCGCAGGGCGTTTCCGTGCCCTCCGTGTAAAGCGGCAGCGCCTCCGTGCCCTCCGTGTTTCCCCCGTGGGGGAAGGCCGTGTGGCAGGGGCTATATTAACCCCCGTTTTTTCCTCTGAAAGTCCCTCCCCGGGAAGGCCGTCTTTGTCTTTTGGCGTGCCCTTTCCGGCCCCAGGGGCAATGGCCCTCCCCCCGGTACGAACCAAGGACACCCATGCCTGAAATCTCTCCCCTCCAGAAAGCCCGCGCCGCCTATCAGCCCCGTCTCCCCAAAATCCTGGCGGAGAACGGCCCCTTTGCCCAGGCCAAGCTTGGCGAACCCACCCACTCCGTGGCTGACCAGGAGGCCATCCGGAAACTCTTCCCGGATACCTACGGATTGCCCGCCATCGACTTCGTCCCCGGGGCGCCCGTGGCCACCTCCCCCATCCGTGCCGGCGTGATTCTCTCCGGCGGCCAGGCTCCTGGGGGACACAATGTCATCGCGGGGCTCTACGACGGGCTGAAGAAGCTCAATGGTGAGAACCAGCTCTTCGGCTTCCTGGGCGGGCCCTCCGGGCTCATCGAGGACAAGTCCCTCCTCCTTACCGATGAAATCATCGACAGCTACCGGAACACCGGCGGCTTCGACATGATTTGCAGCGGCCGCACAAAACTGGAGACGGAGGAGCAGTTCCAGAAGGTGATGGAGACCTGCAAGCGCCATGGCATCACCGCCATCGTCATCATCGGCGGTGACGACTCCAACACCAACGCCTGCACCCTGGCCCA
Organism: Lentisphaeria bacterium; assembly: GCA_016302725.1. GTDB lineage: Bacteria > Verrucomicrobiota > Lentisphaeria > Oligosphaerales > Oligosphaeraceae > UBA1724. The sequence continues at coordinate 10,745 of JAEDNB010000051.1, read as the reverse complement.
GTATCTGGTGGGGCAGAAGGCCGGCATCCAGGTCATCGGATGCCCCAAGACCATCGATGGCGACCTGAAGAACAAGTGGATCGAGGTCTCCTTCGGCTTCGATACCGCCACCAAGGTCTACTCCGAGCTCATCGGCAACATCATGCGGGACGCCAACAGCGCCCGGAAATACTGGCATTTCATCAAGCTCATGGGGCGCTCCGCCTCCCACATCGCCCTGGAGTGCGCCCTCCAGACCCATCCCCAGGCCTGCATTGTCTCCGAGGAGGTCGCCGCCAAGAAATACTCCCTGAAGCAGATTGTGGACCAGCTCACCGGGATTGTGGTGGAGCGCGCCCGCCGCTCCCTCAATTTCGGCGTGGTCCTGATTCCCGAGGGGCTCATTGAGTTCATCCCCGAAATCCAGACCCTGATTGCCGAACTGAACGACCTGCTGGCCAAGAACCAGGCCGCCTTCGACGCCCTGACCGACCTGGAGGCCAAGGTGGCCTTCGTGGAAGAGCGCCTGACCCCCGCCCACCAGGAGGCCTTCCGCCCCCTGCCCGCCGCCATCAAGGCCCAGTTGGTGGGGGACCGCGACCCCCACGGCAATGTCCAGGTCTCCAAGATTGAAACGGAGAAGATGCTGGCGGAGATGATTGAAGCCAACATCCGCGCCCTGAACGCCACCGAGCCCAAGAAGCTGAAGTTCTCCAGCCAGTGCCATTTCTTCGGATACGAGGGGCGTTGCGCGGCTCCCTCCAATTTCGACGCCAACTACTGCTACTCCCTGGGATACACCGCCAGCGCCCTCATCGCGGCGGGCAAGACGGGCTACATGGCCTCCTGCCGGAACATCTCCCAGCCCATCGACCAGTGGGTCGCCGGCGGCATCCCCCTCACCATGATGATGAACATGGAGCACCGCCATGGCAAGGACGTCCCCGTGATCAAGAAGGCCCTGGTGGACTTGGAGGGCAAGCCCTTCCAGACCCTGGCGGCCAACCGCGAGGCCTGGGCGAAGGGCGTGGAGTTCCGCTATCCCGGCCCAATCCAGTACTTCGGCCCCGCCGAGGTCTGCGACCAGCCCACCCAGACCCTGGCCCTGGAACACCTCTAGCGCAGGGGTTCCGGAAGCCACGGTGGACCACCGAATGGGCGGTTCCTGCCGCGCAGGAATTGCCCATGTCTTTATAACATATTGGGGTGTAGATAGTTATATATCTATTCCCCAGCCACGTGAATCACCTCCCGGGCAGGTCTGTGCGCAGCATGGGCCTGCCCTCGGTGTTCTCTGCGGGCGGCCGGAGGCGCCTGCCTGCCCTCCGGGTTTGAAGCAGCGGCGTCTTTGTCGTCCTGTGCGTGAACTGCGCTCAAGGCGTCATATGGTGCACTTGCCTTTTTATCTTTCCGAGAAGCGAGGAGAAGGCGATGAAGATTTTGCATGTGGGTGACATTCACCTGGGGGCGTCCCTGGAGGGGCATGGCCGCAACGAGGAATTGAAGAGGGTCTTTGGCCATTTGGTGGAGCAGGCGTCGAGGGGGGCCTTCCAGGCCGCCCTCTTCACGGGGGACATCTTCGACAATGGTACCCCCTCCAATGAATCCCGAAGGCTCTACTACGATTTCCTGGCCAGCCTTCAGGAGGCGGGCTGCCGGCAGATTGTGGTCATTGCGGGAAACCACGACAGCCCCTCCTTCCTGGACGCCCCCCAGGCTCTCCTGGAGAGGTACCGGATCCGTGTCGTCGCCGAGGTAGACCCGGAAGACCTGGGGAAGGAGGTGTTTTCCCTGAAGAACGAGGCGGGGGAGGAGGAGGCCATTGTCTGTGCCGCCCCCTATCTCCGGGCGGCGAACGTGGGGCGGCGGGGCGGTGCTTCCCAGGATTCCCCGGAAGAGGAGTCGGATGGGTTTTCCCGTGGGGTGGCGGAGCACTACCGGCGGCTTTTTGCGCTGGCGGAACAGCGGCGGCATGGACGCCAAATCCCCATTTTGGCCATGGGGCATCTTTATGCCCGGGGAAGCGTCTTCGGCAGTGTGCCCGGACAGGATTCGGAGATGGCCGTGGGCAACCTGGAGGGGGTGGAACTGGGGCAATTCCCCTGCTTCGACTACATCGCCCTGGGGCACATCCACAAGGCGCAGGAGGTGGCGGGGCATGGGAATTGGCGCTATGCGGGGGCCCTTCTTCCCATGAACATCAAGGAGGATGGCGCGGCGCCGGAGTATGTCCTCCTGGACACCCGGGAGTTGGGGGCGGTCCAGAGGGTGCCGCTGCCCAGCAGTTGCTTCCAGGAGATGCGGCTTGTGCGGGGGAGCCTGGCGGAAATCCGGGAGGCGTTGTCGTCCCTGCGTCAAGGGGAGGGGGAGGTTTGGGTGCGGCTGGTTTGCGAGGAGGGGGTGGTCTCCGACTGGATGATGGAACTGCGCCAGGAGTACATGGACAGCCGGGTGCACATTCTTCGGGGGGAGGTCCGGTTGCCGGAAGGGGGGGCGGCTTCCCGCCAGGAGGGCGAAGCAGTGGAGGACCTTTCCCAGCTCACCCCCAGGATGGTCTTCCAGCAGTATCTGGAGGGGCGCCGGGAAATCACCCCGGAGAGGAGGGAGGAACTGCTTCAGCGCTTTGCCGAGGTGGAAGGCGCCGTGCAGGATCCCAGCAGACGCCAGGAGGAGAAGACCTGCGCGAAGGGAGTGCTCCGCTTCCGGAAACTCCACTGCCGAAACCTCAACTCCCTCCTGGGGGATACCACCATCGATTTCACCCATCCCGCCTATGCCTCCCGCCTCTTCCTGATTTCCGGCCCCACCGGCGCGGGAAAGACCAGCCTCCTGGATGCCATCTGCCTGGCTCTCTATGGCACCACCCCGCGCCTGGAAAACCAGGGCGTCAAGTCCATCGGGCCGGAGTGGGACCCCCTCATGAGCGAAGGGGCAGGTGAAGTGCTGGCGGAACTGGAGTTCTCCATTGAGGAAAAGGGCCAGGAGACCCGGTATGTGGCGAGGTTCGCCCACAAACGGACCCGCCGGAAGGGAAGCCAGTCCCCCTTCGGCGCTGTGGAGAGGGCGTTTTCCCGCGATGGGCTCTGTGTGGCGGACAAGGCCAGGGAGGTGAAGGCCCAGGTGGAGGAGGTCATTGGCCTGGATGCGGAGAAATTCATGCGTTGCGTCCTGCTGCCCCAGGGGAAATTCGATGATTTCCTGAAGGCCAAGGATGATGAGCGGGTGCCCATTCTCACCGCCATCACGGGGACGGACATCTACAAGGAACTGGGGGCCGCCGTGGCGAAGCGCTTCGAGGAAGTGAACGAGGGGTGGATGGGGGCGAGGCTGGCGCTGGAAAAGTGCCGTGTCATGCCGGAGGAGGAGCGGGCGGAGAGGGAGCGGGAACAGGCTGCGGCCCGGGAAGAGCTGGGGAAATGGAAGGAGAAAGTGGCTGCGGCGGAAGAAAACGAGAGGAATTTTGCGGAGAAGGAGAAGGTGGGAAAGGCATTGGCGGAGAAGGAGCAGGAACGCTTTGCCGCCCGGGAGGCCAAGGAGGGCGCGTCGGCGGAGCGCCGGCGCCTGGAGGAGGGCAACCGGGCCATCCTCTGCGAGGCCTCCTATAGGCAGTGGGAGGCCGCCCGGAAGAACCGGGAAGAGGGGGAGAGGGAGAGCAGGAGGCGGGAGGGGGAATGCAAGGAACGCCAGGAGGCAGGGGAGAGGGCGAAGGCTACTTTGGGACAGGCGGAGGCCGCCCTGGAGGAAGCCCGGGAAAGGCATGGCGAACGGGCCTGCCTTCTTCGGGAGGCCAAGGAACTGGAAGCCCAGGCCAATGTCCGGGGCAAGGCCTATGGGGAACTCTGCCAGAAGGCGGAGGAGGTGGGGAAAGGCCTCCAGGCAGTCCGGGAGGAGCAGCGGAAGGCGCAGGAGGCCTGGGAGGCGGACCGGAGGACGGCGGATGAGGCGAAGGCCTATCTGGAGAGCCATCCCGGGGATGGGGAGTTGAGGGAGTGCCGGGCCAAGTGGGAGGAGCGCCGCAAGGGGCTGGTCCAGGAGGAGGAGGCCCTGAAGAAGGGGGAGAAAGGCCTTGCGCGGGCGAAGGAGGCCCTGGGGAAGGCGCAGGAGGAATTGGCGTCCCAGGAAAGCTCCTGGGGGGAAAAGCAGAAGGAGGCCGCCGCTGCCAAGGGGCAGGCGGCACTGCTGGGGAGGGAATTGGAGGAAGCCCTGGGGGGCAAGACGAAGGAGGCCCTTCAGGAGGACCGGGACAACGCCCTTCTCATGGTGAGCCTGGCTGCAAAAGTCCAGGGCTACCAGGAGCAGCGGGGGTTGCTGAAGGAGGGCGAGCCCTGCCCGCTTTGCGGGGCCACGGAACATCCCTATTGCCATGGTGGCTTCCCCTTGAAGACGGAGTGTGAAAGGGTGGCCGGGCGGTTGAAGGCGTGTTTGTCGAGAGTGGAGGATTTGGAGAAGGGGATGGCCTTGGCGGAGAAGGGGGAGGCCCGCCTTTCCCAGGAGGTGGAGAACTGCCGGGAGAGGGTGGAAAATGCCCGGAGGGAGGTGGAGCGCTGCCGGGAGGAGGCGGCGCGGTGCGCGTCGGAGTGCCAGGGGAAGGCGTTGGAGTGCCAGGGGAAGGCATCGGAGCTATTCCGGGAGTTTCGGGAGAGGCTGGGGGTGTCGGAGTGGCCCAGGCATGAGGCCTTGCCGAAGGAGCTGGAGAAGCGGATTGCAGCCTATGGGGAGGCCTGGGAACGGCAGGAGAGGCTGAAGGGCCGGGAACAGGAATACGAGACCGGGAGGGCGGAACGGCTCGGACGGGAGAAGGGCCTGAAAGACCAGGAACGCTCCCTCGCCCAGGAGCTCCGGGAGGCAAGGGAAGGATGGGAGGAACTGCGCCGCCTGCGGAGGGAAAAGTGCGACGAGGAGGACCTGGAGGCCGCCGAACGGAAAAACGGGGAGATGCTGGAAGAGGCCCGGAAGGCCCGGGACAAGGCTTCCGCGGCATGCACCGCCGCCCAGACGGAACGGAAGGCCGCCGAAACCGCCCTGGAAGAAGCCCGGCGCCATCAGGAAACCCTGCACGCCACGGAGGAAAATGCCCGCGGCCTCTTCCTCCAGGAGCTGGAGAAAAATGCCATTGACGGCGAGAAGGCTTTCCTGGCCATGTGGAGGCCGCACCAGGAATTGCAGGAACTGACGAAAAGAATCCAGAAAATCGATGAGCGATGTGTCCAGGCGGAGGCCTCCGTGGAGGGGGAGGCGAGGCATTGGCGGGAAGTCTGCGCCAGGCTTCCCGAGGGGCTGGACCGGCGGAGGAACGAAGAAGAGCGGAAGGAGTGGGAGGAAAAACGTGCGGCCGCCGAAAAAAGGGAGCGGGAGTGCGCCCTCCTCCTTGGCGAAGATGACAAAAACCGGGCGGCTCGCCAGGAAAACGAGGCGGAGAAACGCCGGTGGGAGGCGGAACGGGACATCTGGAAGCAACTGGATGATTTCCTGGGCACCAACAAGGGGGAAGGCTTTGCCCGCATCGCGCAGGGATATACCTTCCGGCAACTGGTCAGGCTCGCCAATCAAAACCGGACCCTGGCCCTGAAAAGGCATTTCACCCTGGTGGGGGGGGACGCCGGCAGTCCCCTCGCCCTCAATGTGGTGGACCATTACCGGGGGGACATCACCCGGACGGTGCGGAATCTCTCCGGGGGAGAGTCCTTCGAGGTGAGCCTGGCCCTGGCCCTGGGCATGGCCGAGATGAGCGCCATCAGCCAAAAGGCCCGCCTGGGAAATGTCCTCCTGGACGAAGGCTTCGGGACCCTGGACGGAAATGCCCTGGAGTCCGCGCTGGAACTGCTGAAGGAGCTCGGCGAGAAGGAGGGTGCCGCCCGGAAATTGGTGGGCATCATCAGTCATGTGGAGGCCCTGAAGGAACGCATCGAGACAAAGATTGAGGTGCAGAAGCGGGATGGCATGGGGCGTGTCCAGGGACCTGGGGTCGCCTTCACCCCGGCAAGGCCCCCGAAGGAGAAGGAGAAGAAGTCCGGCAAAAGGGGCAGGAAGGCGGCCGAAGGCCAGATTGCCGACGGGCAGGGTGGTCCAGGCGCCCCGGAGTTATAGTATCCTCAAAGTCCGGGGTGCCGGCTTCCCTGCGCCAGGGCCATCTCGGCCAGGGCCTGCGGGGCTGCGCTTCCCGGAAGAGGCTCCCCCCTCCTCCCTCCTTTCCCCTGGCGTGGCCTTTCCGGCTCCCTGCGGCGGCCCCCTTTCGCCGAGGCGCAGGCCGCCCCTGCGGACAGGCTGGGCGGCCTGTGTTCACCGTGTTCCTTCCCCATTCCCCCTCTTCGGAGGGCGGGACGCACACTTTGGAGTATTCCTCACCATGCTCGACCTTCGAAGGATATCCTTTCCCGTTTTCCTTTGCCTCCTCCTTGGCGCCCTTTCCCTTTCCGCAGCGGGGAGGCTGAAGCCCATTGCCCCGGAAAACCGCGCGGTGGTCTCCCCCCTGACAGACCTTCAGCGCCTGGCCTCCCGCCTGCCCCTGGCGCAATTGGAGGCGCTTTGGCAGGACAGGGTCTTTGTGGGGCGCCTACAGGCGAATCCCGGCGCCTCCCTGCCCCAGGGCATCCGCCTGGCGTGGCGCATCCCCGAGGAGGCAATGGCGGGAACCCGCTTCCAGGTGCTGGTGAGCCCCGGCGAGAAACTGGACCGGGAGGCTTGCGCAGTCTATGAGTCCTCCTCCGCCCCCATGGCGCAGGGCAGGGGCCAGGCCATCCTCCAGAATCTCCTCCCCGGCACCACCTACGCCTGGAAGGTGCGCACCCTGGATGCGGAGGGCAAGGTGCTCGCCGAATCCCCCGTCCGGAGTTTCACCGTGGAGGCGGGAATCCCCTTCCCGCTCTACTGGAACCATCGCGCCAATCTCCGGGACCTGGGGGGAATGACCGCCGCCGAGGGAAGGCGCATCCCCTTCGGCATGCTTTACCGCAGCTCCGCCTACCTCCCCGAGGCGGAGGAACCCAGGGAGTTCCAGGAATGCCCCGTCTTCGGCGCGACTCCCGCCCCCAAGAGCATCCTCGACCTGCGCTGGGAGGGCGAAAGCCCCGCCCTGGCCCCCGACCAGGACCCCCAGGCCGTCCAATACCTCCCCATCCCCGCCCAGATGTATGTGGGCATCTTCACCGCCAAGGGCATGGAGAACTGCCGCCAACTCTTCTCCGTCTTCGCCCGGCGTGAAAACTATCCCGTCCTCTTCCATTGCGTGGTGGGGGCGGACCGCACCGGAACCCTGGCCTTCCTCCTCCAGGCTGTCCTGGGATGCTCCGAGGAGGAGATCCGACGGGACTATGTTTTCACTTCCTTCTACAGCACACGGTACTTCTCCGCCGTGGATACCATGCTGGCCCGGATGGACGATTTCGCCGAGGCCCCGGAGGAACCCCTCCAGTGGAAGACGGAGCGTTTCCTCCTCCGCTGCGGCGTGAGCGCCCGGGAAATCCGGGAATTCCAGGAAATCATCCTGGGGGCGGGGCTGACTCCCTCCCCTGTGCTCCAGCAGGCCGCCGCCGTCGAGGAACTGCTGGCCTCCTTCGAAGAGACCACCCAGGTGGCCTTCGTCCCCCCCGCCGCCGGCAACCGCCTGATGCTCCAGTGCGGGCAGGAGTTCCCTTTCCGGGGAGACAACGAAAACTATGCCGCCCCCGACTTTGTCGGTGCCAATGGACAGGGGGAGTATCTCCTCCGCGTCCATAATGGCTCCTCCCGGGTCGCCGCGGGCGCCTTCCAGGGGGAGGGGCTGACGGCCCCCGCATATCTCCTTCTGGACCCCAGCCGAAAGTTCCTCAATCTCTCCCCCTCCGGAAATCTCGCCTGGACTCCCCAGGAACTGGCCGCGGGAATCCAGCTGCCCCCAAAGAGCGAAACCCTGGCCCTCCTGAAGCCCGTCCCCCAGGGGGAAGAGCCCAAGGCCCCACAGGGATACGAAACCCGGCCCTGGGAGGAAAAGGCGGGGGAATATCTCGTCGCCCCTGCCCAGGAGACCCCTCCCGCCTGGGATGGACGCCTGGACGAGGAGTTCTGGGCCGCCTGCAAGCCGGTCTTCCTTTCCCAGTTGGACGGCTCCCCCGCCACCTCGGGAAAGGTCTCCCTCCGGGTGGCCACCAATCCCCAGCACGATGTGCTCTATCTGGGGGTGGAGTTCCTGGAGGATGCCACGCCCGCCGCCCGTAAGCGGGAGCACGACGGGGCCGTCTGGGAAGATGACGAGGTGGAGTTTTTCCTGGCGGGGGCGGGCCATGCCACCTACTACCAGCTCATTGTCAACCGCCTGGGAGGCACCCTGGATGGCCGTGGCACCGACATAAAGTGGAACTTTGCGGAGTTCACCGCCGTGACCGCGGAGACGGGCCGTGGCTGGAGCCTGGAGGCGGCAGTGCCTCTGGCCCAACTGGAACTGAAGGGCGCCCTGGAACTGAATGTGTGCACCACGGATTTCCCCTCCGGAATCCAGCGGAACCTGGGGGCCACCAATGGCCTCTTCCACTCCCGGGAGGCGCTGGTGCCTGTGTTCCTGAAATAGCTGGCCTTTCCGAAATGCGCCTTCTCTAGGAGCCGGAGCCCCATGTCCATCAACGAGACCACCGCAGGATTCAGCCAGGGAGAGCGGAAGGAGATTCCCGCAGGCTTGTGGTGCAAGTGCCAATCCTGCGGGGAGGTCATCTACATCCGGGCCATGCAGGCGAATCTCAACGTGTGCCCCGCCTGTGGATACTACACCCCCTTGACGGCCTGGGAGAGAATCCACCAGTTGACGGACCACACGAAGAAGGGCTTCACGGAAATCGACGAGACCCTGACTTCCCTGGATCCCCTCAATTTCGCCAACAATTCCTCCTATCTGGCGAAATTGCGGGAGTCCCAGCAGAAGACGGGGCTGCGGGAGGCGGTCATCACCGGAAAGGCCTGGCTGGATGGCCATCGCTTTGGGCTGGCGGTCATGGATTTCCGTTTCATGGGCGCCAGCATGGGCGCCGTGGTGGGGGAGAAAATCACACGGGTCATCGAATGGGCCACGCGACGGGAGCTGCCCATGGTCATTGTCACCGCCTCCGGCGGTGCGCGGATGCAGGAGGGCGCCCTCTCCTTGATGCAGATGGCCAAGACCGCCGGCGCCGTGGAACGCCATGACGAGGAGGGGCTTCCCCTCATCATCATCCTTACCCATCCCACCACCGGCGGCGTCACCGCCTCCTTCGCCTCCCTGGGGGATGTGATCCTCTCCGAACCCCAGGCCCTGGTGGGCTTCGCCGGACCCCGGGTCGTGGAACAGACTACACGCCAGAAACTGCCCGAGAATTTCCAGCGGGCGGAATATCTCCTCCAGCATGGCTTCATCGACGCCATTGTGGAGCGCAAGGACCTCCGAAGCACCCTTTCGGGACTCCTGAAGACCTTCCATCGGTAGCCGCGGCCGGAGCCCTGAAGCCTAGGCATGCGCCTTGGGCCGGAACAATCCCCCGCGCCTCTCCTCCAGCTTGCCCGTATACAGGGCCCCGGGAAAACAACGACGTCCACGCGGGCAAGGCTTCGCGCCATGCCACCCTCCCCCTTTTCCGCCCCTATGCCTTATCAGCCTAAAATAGTGGAGTTCCCTCGCACAGTGCCCGCCCTGGGACAGGTGGATTGGCGGGGGGGCGTCCTTTTGCGGTCCACGAATTGGCTGGGGGACATGCTGATGACCCTGCCTGCCGCCTGGCAGTTGAAGGGCTTCCTTCCCGCAGGGGTGCCCCTTTGGGTGGCGGCGCCCGCCGGCCTGGCTCCTCTCTGGCAGGCCGCCCCCTGGGTGGACGGGGTGATTCCCTTTGACGGAAAGCGAATGGATGCCCAGACGCGCCAGCAGGTCCGGAAACACGATTTCGGACTGGGCGTGGTCTTCCCCAATTCCTTCGGCTCCGCATGGGACCTCTGGCGGTGCGCCATCCCACGCCGCCTGGGACGCGCCGGCGCTTTCCGGGGATGGATGCTCACGGACTCCATCCCCCGATGGAAACCCCACGAGGGAGAAGGAAAATGGCACCAGCTGTCCTGGTATCTGGAGCTGGTGGGGACGCTGGGCAAGGTGGCCCTCTCTCCCCAATGCCCGCCCCTGGCCGTGCACCCCGCCCCCGCCCAGGCCCTGGGCATGGAAAAGGGAAAGGGATGGGTTGCCATGGCCCCCGGCGCAGCCTACGGCCCCGCAAAGCAATGGCCCGAGGAGTATTTTGTCCAGGTGGCGCGCGCTCTCCTGAAGGAGAATTGCCGGGTCGTGGTCGTGGGCGCCCCCAAGGAGGCCGCCCTTACCGCACGAATCGCCGCTGGGGCCCCAGGCGCCTTGGACCTGGGCGGAAAGACTCCCCTGCCTGCCTTGATGAGCGTCTTGGCACAGGCGGATGCCGTCCTGGCCAATGACTCCGGCTCCATGCACCTGGCCGCCGCCCTGGGAACCCCAGGGGTGGCCATCTTCGCCTCCACTGACCCCGTCGCCACCGGCCCCCTGGGTGCCCCCTGGGAACTCCAGGTGGCACAGGTGGATTGCCGGCCCTGCCTCCAAAGACAGTGCCCCTGGGCCGGCGCCAGACAGTATCTCTGCATGAAAAGCCTCCCCCCGGAACCTGTATTGGAAAGCCTCCGACACCTCTTGAAACGATAATCCCCACGCCTGACACGGGGGGGTAAACACGGAGGGCACGGAGGTTTTTAAACACGGAGGGCACGGAAACGCCCTGCGGGCGCACGGAGGGGGCGGAAGGGGGTGCGGTGCGGGG
>JAEDNB010000050.1 GCA_016302725.1 Lentisphaeria bacterium | reverse complement strand
GAGGGAGAGAAGGGAGACACCCTGAGTCTTGCCGCCGCCATCAAGAAGGGATACATCGTGAAGGTGGCTTCCCGGGCCGTTACCGCTCCCTATGGCGAAGACGGGGAGAATGCCTTCTCCGAACTCTCCCAGCCCGTCACCTGGACCATCGGCAATACCGCTCCCTACTTCTTCGCCGTGGCTTCCGAGAAGCCCTCCGCCGATGACGGGACGCCTTCCGTTCCCGAGAAGACCCTGGAGTATGTCTGGGAGATCACCGAGGACAGCGAAGCCCAGTCCATCTATGTGGCCGCCTTCGATGTGGATGAGGCCGACGGCGTGGATTCTCTGACCTACGCTGTGGAAGCCCTGGACGCTTCCGTGGGCACCATCGAGATCGACGCCGCCACCGGAAAGCTCACCTTCACCCCCGGCAAGGACTACTTCAACGACGGGGAGTCCATGCCCCAGGTGGTGGTCTCCGCTACGGATGAATCCGGCGCCGCCGCCGCCAATGTGCCCGTTATCTCCCTCAAGGTGATTTCCGTCAACGATGCCCCCGTGGTGAAGGCCGAGGACCAGTATGTCCTGCCGGATCAGCGCGGCGAGGAGTTGACCGCCACCTTCTCCGTGAACATGGGCCCTGGGGAAGAGGAACAGGAGCTCTCCAGTGGCCGCATCATCCAGGTCTCCGATCCCGACAGCATCTTCCGGTCCGGTCCGGTCATCACCGTGGAGAAGTCCACCGCCACCCTGATCTACACGGTGAAGGAGGAGGCGGAGCTGGGCAAGAGCGCCACCATCACCTTCGCCGTGACGGACAATGGGCTCACTGGCGAGGCGGAGGATCCCCAGGAGAGCGAGCCTGTGACCATCACGGTCTTTGTGGGCGCCTCCCCCTGGTATCCCATCATCTCCTTCACCTGCGTGGACCCCGAGGCCCACGCCGATGGCCACACCTTCCTCCTGGAGAGCGAAGAGGACACCCTGGAAATCACGGTGAAGGGCTCCCGCACCCAACTGCTCCCCGGGGACTATGCCGCCGTGGGCTTCAAGGGCTATCCTGAGAACACCGACCTGAAGGCCACCATCCTGGTGTGGACCATCACCGAGGGAACCACCGACGAGGTCTGCGCCCAGCGGGAACTCTCCGTGGGAGAATACGGGCTGCCCGGCCGGGCCACCTGCGCCGTGGAACGGGTGACGGCGGATGAGAATGGCTGGGTCATGCTCCCCGAGATCCAGGTGCCCATGGCCCGCTCCTACCGGATGCGGGTGGTGGATGCCCAGGGGAACCCCGTCCAGTCCATCGGACCGGTGGATTTCCCTGCGGATGGAAAGGGGATGATTCTCCCCACCATCACGGGGCAGGAACTCCAGATTCCCCAGGCTGGGGAGTATGGGTTGCTGGTCACCGGCATCAATCCCGCCGGGGAAGGGGAGGAGACCCAGGTCCTGGTGATCGAGGTGCCCACGGCCTCCGAGGTGGAGATTGCCTGGGGCACCACCCCGGCCTTCGCCCCCGCCAACGGCAAGGTGCTGACCTCCGGAAAGGTCAAGTTCTCCTGGCCCGTCGCCACCAATAGCAATGCCTACGACCTGGTGGTCTACGGACCGGATGGCCGCGTCGCGGAAACCGTGAAGGATTTGGCGGCCAACAACGCCACCCTGGAACTGCCCATGGGCGAGACGCCTGCCACCTACACCTGGTACGTGACCGCCAAGGGCAACGGGAAGACCATCGCCAGCGAACAGAGGCAGTTCACCCTGGCTCCCTCCACCCGCCTTCCCATCATCGCCGGAGTCTACAACGAAAACGGCAAACTGGTGATCCGCACCGAAGGCGTGGTGGACGAATCCGTCCAAATCGCCTACGACTGCCAGTACTTCTCCATCCCCGAGATGAAGTGGTTCTACGGCTTCCAGGTCCCCGCCTCCCTCAATGACGAGGGCGCCCTGGAACCCCAGTTGGAGGGCATCCCCGTGGCCGACGGCGACTACGTGGTCCTCCTCCTCTACGTGGACGGAAAGCCAGTCGGCGACTACGTGGTCTATCTGGTGCAGCCCTCCCTGGCCCAACTCTAGAGGCCGCGGAACACACACCCCCGGGGAACGGCGGAATCGCCCCCTTTCCCCGGGAATTCCCTTTCCCCCTACACAACACCCTCTAGGAGATTCCTATGAAGAAAAACCTGCTTCTCATCCTTAGCCTCCTCGCAGGCCTCTCCCTTTTCGCCCAGGACGCCGCCATGGCCGAACCCCCAGCCGGCGAACCCGCTTCCCCCACCTTCCAGCAGGAAACCGCCGGCGGTGACTGGACGGTCTCCGTGGGCGTCGCCTACCGCAACTTCCATCGCCCCCAGCTGAAGACCGACAATACCCCGGGCTTCGAAAACTTCGTCCTGGATGAGGGGACCGGGGACTACCTGGAACCCACAAACGAAAACCTCCAGAAGGCCTGGGATGCCCGCTATCCCGGACTGGAGGCCGGGGTCAACCGCCTCTCCTTCGCCAGTTACGATGGAGTCAATTTCACCGGACGGGGCTCTTATGGCCTGCGGGAGCAGACCGCCCCTGCCGTGGCCTTCGCCAAGGGGCTCTGGAGCCAGGACAACCTGGACCTCCAACTGGTGGCCAATGTCCAGTACTACTCCCTGGGCACCCAGGCCGGCGGCGCTGGTTTCGCCAACGGCCTGGACGCCTATGACCGCTTTGTGAGCAAGGTGGGGAACACCCTCACTCCCTCCGACGTGAAACTCCCCGGCACCGTCGCCGGCGGCGTTCTCGTGGCCGGGAAAACGAAATTCGACCTGGACCTCTATGTGCTGGACCTGGGCCTCTCCCTGGGCTACAACCTGGACAGCGGCCTGCGCGCCTTCGTGGCCGCCGGCCCCACCCTCTCCGTGGCGGACATGGAGAGCAGTTCCATCACGGCCGTCCAAATGGGCGATGACGTCATGAGGCGCCGGGGCCGCGCCAATGAGGTGGAGTTCAACTGGGGGCTCTACGCCTCCGCCGGCGCCGGATACTGGTTCAATGAAAGCCTCGGCCTTACGGCGGAACTGCGCTACGACAAAGGCCTGGGCGATGTGGGCACCCGCTACGCCAGCCAGTCCCTCAACACCTTCGGCGGCATGATGAAGCTCCAGATGCGCTTCTAATCCCACGGCTGGTGACGCATCAGCAGGCCCTCCCCGGCGGTCTCCCATCCCGGAGAGGGCCAGTGCCAACGGAATAGGCGGAACCGGAAATCCACGGTGCCGCCTTTCCTGTTTTCCCCAAGAAGACCCCTTTCTTTTCCATGGTTTTTTATTTATTCTTATAACTCATTTATAATCAATAAGTTAGATATTATCCAAATGCCTTTTCCCCGTCCTTTGTCCATTCTCTTTGTCCTACTGGTTTCCTATTTATTTTGTGGGCTTGGGCAGGAGGTGGGGATTCCCCAGGGGATATCCCGTGTGCACTCCCTGGAGGCCTTGGGGGATGGAGGGGAGTTGGTTTTCCGGGGGAGTCCGTTGGGGCGTGGGGAATCCTTCGTAGGGGGATATCTCCTTGGGGTAGACGGCACGTTGACCTGCCTCATTTCCAGCGAGCCGGTCCCCAATCCCATGAACTGGTCCTGGCAGGTGGTTCGCATGGGCGGTGTGCCCTCGGAGGCAATCTGGGGGTTGCGGCGGGAGCCCACGGACAGCACCGGGGCGAACTGGCGGATGCGGCTTTTGCTTCAAGGGGATGAGAAGGAGAGCCTGTGGGGGGGGATTTCCTGGAAGGAACTTTGGACCCGGAAGGGGGAAGGGGGGAGCCGGGAATTCCTCGTTTACCGGGGACGGGAAACGGGATGGCAGGGGCGCATCCTCCTGTCCACGGGGGAGTGGGAGGAGGGTGGCGAAACGCTTCTTGAGGCGGACACGGGATTGCGTCCCGTCCTGGACCACTCCTGGTCCAGGGTGGCCTATCTTTCCCAGGAGGAAACGGACCAGCTGGGGCTACGTCTCCAGGGCATGTCCAGCGGCGCGTCCAGCGAATTGGTGGAATTTCTGGGGCGCCGCCAGGAACTGGGGGTGTTCAACGGGGAATACCTGGGGAATCTTTCCTGGCTTGCGGCTACTCCCTCCCTGGAGGCCATCGCCTATCCCGCCGTGGATGGCGCGCGCGGCGTGCGGCTCCGCCTGGCGACCCGCCAGCCGGACGGCGCCTGGGCCGGGGAGTGGGTTTCCCCCGGCGCGGCCCTGGAACCCCAATTCTCCCAGGATGGACGCTTCCTCCTTTTCCGCACTGCGGAACAACTCCTCCTCCTGGACCGGGAACGCCAGGAACTCCGACTCCTGGCGGAAGAGGTGGATTTCCCCGCTCCCGAGAAGCAGACCGGCCCCGTCTGCCGCCTCTCCTCCAATGGGCGGCATGTTGCCTGGATGGACCAGGCGGGCCACCTCTTCCGCCTGGACCTGGGGGCGAATGTTCGCGCAGAGAATGCCCTGGTTCATCTCTCCGCCGCCGCCGAGATGCCCCTGGGCATCCAGGTTTCCGGGGCGGAGGAGTCCACCACCCTGCAATGGGTGCCCGAAGACTCCGCCTCCCCAGGGCCGAGTGTGCGTGTCGTCTCCCAGGACACGGGGGAGGAGATTCCCCCTGGACGGCAGGTCTCCTGGAAGACCCTTCCCTGGAGGGTTTCCTCGGCAGAGGGAAAATCCGGGGAAACCGTGCTTCGCTTCTGCCTGGATTCCGGGGATTTCTGCCGGGTGACCCTCTGCTTTACGGATTTCCTGTGCCTGACCCCCGACCTCGTTCCCGCCTCGAAGGTCTATTCCTATCCCTGCCTCTCCTTTCCCCAGGAGGGTACAATCCAGGTCCTGACCGACGCCCCCCTGGCGGGGGGGGCGCAGGTGGGGCAGTGCCTCTACCGTCGGGAAACCCGGCGGGGGGAAGCCGGGCGGGCGCTTGGCGAATGGGAGACGGTGGCCTGGGCCCAGCCCACGCCTGGCGAAGCCGTCTGGCTCCAGCAGGAGACAGGCGCCCTCTTCTTCGGGACGCAATGCGTGGATGCCTCCCCCCACGCCGTGGGAGAGGAGGCCCTGGCGGTCTCCCGCCAGGGGGCGGTGGCCACCTTGCTGCCCACCGGGGAACTCCGCTTCTCCGCGGATGCCGGAGAGAACTGGGAGAGCCTTTCCCAGGAGGCCGCCTCCCCCTTCCTCTCCGCCGACGGCTCCACCGTGATCTGGCGGGAAGGGAAGAAGGTGCGGGGACGCCTGGGCCGGGAGGGAAGCCCCATGGCGTTGACAAACCGCAGCGTCTCCGCTCTCCTGGGCATGACCCATGACGGGGCGAGAGTGCTCTGTCAGGCGGAAACCGGGGAGTTTCTCCTTCTGCAAGCCCCCTTCACCGCCTCGGGAAAGGCCACGGTCCTCCCCATCCCTCCCCAGGCGACCATGCTGCGGCTCTCCCCCAACGGGCGCCGTGTCGCCTTCCTCTACACCCCGGAAGGGGAAAGCCTCCAGCGGGTCGGCGTGGTGGAACCCCTGGACGAGGGGGCGACTCTTCGCTGCCTTACGCCAGAGGCTGTGCTGCCGCCCCGCGCCCTGGCCATTTCCCCCTCCGGCAGGCAAATTGCCTTCACCACCTGCGCGGATATGGAACGGGGCGGGGGGCAGGTCGCCGAAAATGGCCATTGGAACCTCTATCTCTGGGAAGACCCCCTTTGGGAAAACCGGGGCGTCCCCCAATTCACCGTCACCGCCCTGAATCCCATCCCCGAGGATGCCCCGGAGACCAATCTCCGCCTGGTCCCCCAGGATTCCGACGGGGATGCGGTGGCCCTTTGGGTGAGCCGGCCCCCCGCCCATGGGGCTCTCCGCCTGGTTCCCCCCGATGCCAAGCTCCCCTATCCCAGGGTGTGGTATCGCCCCAACCCAGATTTCTGCGGCGAGGAGACCTTCTCCCTGACTCTCTTCGATGGGGAAAAATGCGAGGAAATTCCCTGGAGACTCCCGGTGGCGGGGGTGAACGACCCTCCCACCTGGCCCGGGGAAATGCCCGGCACTATCTCCGTGACCCCAGGCGGGGAAACCACCCTGGAACTTGCCGCCTTGGACCCCGACCTGGACAACACGCCCCCGGATTCCCTCGCCTACACCCTGCAGGAAAACAACCTGCCTGGCGCACAACTCACCGCCACCAGCCCGGGAAAAGCCCTCCTGACCCTGCGCCCCCCCCTCTCTGCCTCCCCCGGAGACTATTCCCTTGTCCTCCAGGTCACAGACGAGGCGGGCGAACATGCCGAGCATATTTTGCGCGTCCAGGTGCTCCCCCTGCCGGAGGTCGCCCTCTCCCTGGCTTTGCTGCGGGAGGCCTCCCTGGCGCCCCAGGACCCCTCCACGCCTGGGGAGCGCATCCAGGCCGCGCTGGCGGGATGCTGGCAGGAAATTCCCCTAGGGCAGGCCGTCGCTCTCTCCCTTCCTGGCGAGGTGGACGTGTCCGCCCTGCGGGCGTTGCTGGAGACGGAGGAACTCTTCGTATGGCAGGACGGCGCCTTTGTCCCCTGCGGGGAGGGGCGCCTTCCTGCGGGGAGGGCCTTCTGGGCGACCCCCGGCTGGGCCTCGGAGCCGGCGGGGGAGAGGAGCATTCTCCTGATCCCTGCCTCCCAACGCCAGGGGGAATGCCCCTTTGCCGGACCTTTGCTGGAGGAGGCGCCTCCCTCCGGAGGGATTCTCTGGAATCCCCAGGGGGGCTTCTGGAAACGGGAAACCCAATGGCAAATTGGGCGGGGATACTTCCTGGGAGGAGACGGGAATGGACAGCAGCGTCCCTGACCTTCTCTCCCCAGAGGCCCGTAGCCGGGTCTTTGTGATTATCCCGTGCTACAGGGAAGAGGCTTCCGTCGTGGAGAATACCGTCCGCCCCCTGGTGGAGGAGGGCTACTCTGTCGTCCTGGTGGATGACGGAAGCCCCCTTCCGCTCCAGATGCCTTCCCTGCCCGTGACAATCCTGCGGCACGTTGTCAACCGGGGGCAGGGCGCCGCCCTCCAGACTGGCGGGGATTTCGCCCGCGCCCACGGGGCACTGGCCGTAGTCCATTTCGACGGGGACGGGCAGCACGATGCCGCAGCCATCCCCCGCGCCTTGCAGTGGATGCAGGAGAGCGGGGTGGAGGCCATCCTGGGGTCCCGCTTCCTGCGCCAGGAGGATTGGCAGGCCGTCCCTCCCCGCCGCCGTCTGCTCCTGCGCCTGGCCCGCTGGGTCAACGGGCTCCTGACGGGAGTCTGGCTCACCGACGCCCACAACGGGTTCCGGGTGCTTTCCGCCCGGGCGCTGGCGAGCATACGCCTCCAGGAGGACCGCATGGCCCACGCCAGCGAAATCCTCATCCAACTCCGCCGTCACCGCCTTTCCTTCCGGGAACTGGCTGTCCACGTCTCCTATTCCGAGTATGCCCGGCGGAAGGGGCAGCGTGCCTGGGCGGCGCTGGAGATTCTCACGGACCTCTTTTGGGAGCGCTGGCTTTGACCATGGAAGTGCCTCTGGTTTTGACAGAAGCCGTGGCCCTGGATTTCGAGACCACGGGCACCACACAGGAGGAGAACAACGCCCCCTGGCAGATTGGCGTTGTGACTCTCTCCCGGGGAAAGGTGGACCTCACCCGCTCCTTCTCCTCCCTCCTCCGGGTGCCCCGGGAGCGCGTCTTCAACCCCTATGCCCCCGGGCGATGGGCACGGCTTCGGGCGGAAATGGCGTCCGCCCCCACCCTCCAGGAACTTTGGCCCACCCTGCGCCCCCTTCTCCAGGGGCGTCCCCTGGTGGCCCACAATGCCCCCACGGAACGGGGAATCCTGGCCCAGGAGTTCCCGTGGCAGAGTTTTGGGCCCTGGGTGGATACCCTTCCCTTGGCCAGGGTCGCCTATCCCGGCCATCGGGATTTCAAGTTGGAGAACCTGATTCCCGCCCTGGGGATGGAAGCCATGCTGCGGACACGTTGCCCCGACCGGGAACCCCATGACGCCTTCTACGATGCCGTGGCTTGCGCCACCCTGCTGGAATCCCTTCTGGCGGCCCCAGGGTGGAACAGGCTGACGGCCAGCCAACTGGCCTCCCTCCGCCCCCGCCGCCGCGCAAACCGCCCCTGACCATCCCCGTCCGCCCACCACCTTTTTCCCCCCAGGCCCCCCTCCTTCCCCCTACTTTCATGGCAGACACGGAATCCATTTCCTTCTCCCAGGAGTTTCCCCCGCCTCCCGCCCGCCTCTTCCTGGTGGGCATCGGGGGCATTGGCATGAGCGCGGTCGCCCAGTTCCTGAAGCACCAAGGATACCAGGTGGCGGGGAGCGACCGTGGCCTCCAGGAGCCATCTCGCCAGTTTCTTTTCCGGGCCCTGGAGCGCCAGGGGATTGCCCTCTTTCCCCAGGACGGGAGCGGTCCCCGCGCCTTCCATCCAGATGGCTTCGTCTTCACCACCGCCATCGAGCCGGGCAATCCCGACGCCCTGGCCGCCCCTGCGCTGCCCATCTTCCACCGGGCGACCGTCCTGGCGCGGCTCTGCGCCCAATGCGGTGGAAAACTCATAGGGGTGGCGGGCACTTGCGGCAAGACCACAGTCACGGGATGGCTGGGCTCCGCCTTGAAGGCCCTGGGGCATTCCCTGGTCCTGGTGAACGGGGGATATCTCCCCGAACTGGAATCTCCGGAGGCCCCCGGGAATTTCCATGCCACTCCGGGAAGGCCTTGCCCCGAATTCGTGGTGGCCGAAATCGATGAAAGCGACCGCTCCATCCGGGAGTTCTCCCCCGATTACGGAGTGGTCCTCAACGTGGGGGACGACCACTACAGCACCGCAGAACTCCAGCAGGTCTTCCGGGATTTCCTGGGACGCTGCCGACAGGGCTGCCTCCACCCCGAGTCCCTCCCGGCACTCGCCCCCCTTGCCTCCCAGGCCCCTTCCCGCCCCTTCCCCACGGAAATCCAGGCCTACTCCCCCCGGCCAGACGGAATCTCCTTCCTGGCCCCCGACGGGTTGCGCCTGCGGAGCCGCCTGGCCGGACGCCACAACGCCCTCAACGGATTGGCGGTCTACCAGATGCTCCGGCTGGCCCTGCCCGCAGAGCCGCCGGAAAGGCTGGCAAAGGCCATGGAGGCCTTCCAGGGAGTGCGGCAACGCTTCGAAATCTTCCCCACGCCTCCGGAGGACCCCGCAGTGGTGGACGACTATGCCCATAATCCGGAAAAGATTGCCGCCTCCATCGCCACGGCCCGGGAACGCTTCGGCTCCCCCCTGGGAATCGTCTTCCAGCCCCACGGCTTCGGCGCCCTCCGCTTCATGGAGAGCCCCCTGGGGGAACACCTGAAGTCTGCCCTTGCCCCCGGGGACGCCTTCCAGATGCTCCCGGTCTACTACGCAGGGGGAACGGTGGACTTCTCCCCGACCTCCCAGGAGGTGGCGGAGCGCTTCGCCCAGGCGGGATTGCCTGTGCAGGCGGTGAAGAGCCGTGAAGAGGCGGAGGCGGCCCTTCGCCAGGGCGGATACCGCGCCTGGCTGGTGCTGGGCGCCAGGGACGCCTCCCTTCGGGAATGGAGCCGGGCACTGGCCCAGCGCCTGTCCGGGCAGAAAGGAGGTTGCGCCTTATGAGAATCCAGCGCGGAAAGGGCTCCCCGAAGGACGGCAGGGGAATGGCCTGGCTTGCCCTGGGGGGGATGGGCCTGATTCTGGGTGCCGCCGCCCTCCTCCTCCTGGGCATCTGGAAGAGCGAACCCACCCAAAGGCTCCAGATGACCTGGGAAATCCTCCAGACCGAAAACCTCAGTTTCCTCACCACGCAACGGCAGGAGTGGCAGGCCAACCTGGGCTCCACAAGGGCATCCTGGTACGGCATCGAAGAATCCCAGGGCACAATCATCGCGGATGTCTTCTATGGCTTCGACATGGGCGAACTCTCCCAGG
Organism: Lentisphaeria bacterium; assembly: GCA_016302725.1. Lineage (GTDB taxonomy): Bacteria > Verrucomicrobiota > Lentisphaeria > Oligosphaerales > Oligosphaeraceae > UBA1724. The sequence continues at coordinate 1,638 of JAEDNB010000050.1, read as the reverse complement.
ATGACGTCTCCCTGGAAAAGGACGGGACGGTGGTCATCCATTTCCCCAGCCCCCGCATCCTTACCGTCTCCCTCCGCCCAGAAACCTACGCCTCCGTCACGAAGCGCACCGGACTCATGTTCCTGAAGGGACTCCTGGACGACCAGGACCAGGAACTCCAAAAACGCCTGGCCTCCCTGAAACAGGAGGTGCTTCTGGATATGCTCCAGAGAAAGGGACTCCCCACAAAGGAACTGGAAGAGGGCATCCTCCAATTTCTGGATCCCATCTTCCAACGCCAGGGAATCCCCTACCGGGTGGAGTTCCCCCAGCAATCAAACCAGAAAATGATTCTGGATTTCATGAAGACGGCATAGCCCCCCGGGAGCACGCGCCGCCTCCCACAGAGGACAACAGTCCGCCCGTGCCCGGGAGAGCCCTCCTTCCCCCCGTGGGGGAGAAAAAAACCTCCCCCAAAAGGCCCCTGTCTTCTGGAGGAGGCCCTCCCATGGCAGGAAACAAAAAAGCCCCTGTCGCACTTGCGCATACGACAGGGGCTTGAAGAATGGTACCGGGCATAGGACTCGGACCTATGACACGTGGATTATGATTCCACTGCTCTACCAACTGAGCTAGCCCGGCTTGGAAGACGGCATAACATAGCCGTTTCCCTGGATTTTGCAACCAGGAATAGGACGACAAACAGTGTATTTCTAGATTTCCCCCCACAAAAAAAAGATTGGGCCACGCAAGGCATGGCCCAACCCTCTGTGTTCCCAGTGTGCCCGCGGGCGTCTCCGGTAACGCCGGCCTGCGGGCATTGGGGGGATGATTACCGGGAGTAGGTGAACTGGACGCTGACTCCGTCCTTGGCCATCCAGGTGTTGCTGTGGCCGGTGCCGCCATAGGGGTACCAGGCGCAGTAGCCGTAGTGCTGGGCTTCCTGGTCTGCCAGTTCCGCATATTTCACGCCGCTCTTGATGGATTCCACGTGTCCGTCGGCGAAGGCCAGATTGCAGCCGTTGTCCCCGTGCTTGGAGAGGTCGTGGTGGCAGCTTCCCCAGCGGGGTTCCACGCCGCCGGCGTGATAGCCTTCGGGATCGGCGGTGTTGGTGGAATCGCCCCACAGGAAATAGCTGCTGGGGGCCTTGAACTGCTCGGGGCGGGTGTAGATGGCGTTCCAGCCGGGGCTGTCCGGCCAGGTGGGGGAGGGGCCTTCAGTGCGATAGCAGGCGGGACCGTATTCGCGGACATTGCTCATGGCGAGGATGCCGTATTCATGTTCGGATTTCTTGGTGCGTTCGTTGGGGCAGAAGGCAATGGGGAAGGTCTTGGCCCACTTGGTGTAGGTGGCGGAACCCCAATCCGCATCATAGTTTTTCTCCATGCCGGAGAAGAGTCCGTTGCGCCAGTTCTGGGCCAACCAGGGGGACATGTTCTTGGAGCCGATGCACATATAGCCATCGTTGGCGTCGGCGTAGACAATGAAGGCCAGGGAGAACTGCTTCAGGTTGTTGGTGCAGCTGATGGCGCGGGCCTTCTCCCGGGCCTTGGAGAGGGCGGGCAGCAGCATGGCCGCCAGGATGGCGATGATGGCGATGACCACCACGAGTAGTTCAGTCAGGGTGAAATGCTTCCTCATTTTCTGGAAATCTCCCT
>JAEDNB010000049.1 GCA_016302725.1 Lentisphaeria bacterium | reverse complement strand
GCTGTCAATTCGACATAATTTTCTTGTGATACTTTACCGTACATGAGCATTGGAAGAGGGAAGGAATTTCCAGAGGGTCTTCGGCGGGGAGGATCTCACCGAGACCACCCGCCGGATTGTCACCGCCCTGCGGGAACATCCCGCCCTGCTGGCCTGGTACATCAACGACGAGGTGCCCCTGGAAGATTTGAAGGCCGTGGAGGAGCGTCGCCTCCAGGTGAACCAGTTGGATCCCCGCCATCCCACCTGGGGAGTGCTTTGCGACTACGCCGAGGCCCCCTTCTTCGCCACCGCCCAAGATGTGATGGGCGTGGATCCCTATCCCATCATGCGGAAGTCCCCGTCCGACCAGAAGCGGTGCGTGGAGGCCATGGACGCGGTGGAACGCTCCGGCCAGCCCTGCTGGTCCGTTCCCCAGATCTTCACCTACGGCATCTACAAGGCCCGCAAGGATCCAGAGGTCTACCATCGTTTCCTGGTGCCTACCCTGGAGCAGGAGCGGGGCCTGATTCTCTATCAGGCCATCCGAGGGGCCAAGGGATTCATCCTCTACAGCTTCGCGGATCTGAAGCGGCCCTACCAAGAGGAATATCTCAAACCCTTTGGGGAAACCCGGGAGGATTTCCTGAGGCGCTGGGAGGAAACCAAGACCCTGGCCACCCTCCTCAAGGAGATCGCCCCCTGGCTCCTCTCGGACACCCCTCTCCAACTCCTCCCCCTGGAAACCGAGGACGGAGAGGCCGCCGCCGCCCTCTTCCACGACGCCCAGGGAACCCCCATGGTCCTCCTGGCCAACATCGGCCCCGAAGATCCCCAGGGCACCCTCGTCCTCCCTCCGGGACTCCCCCCCATGAAGGCCCGCTTCGGACACGCCGTGGAAACCACCCCCGGAACCTGGCGATTCTCCGGCGAAGACATCTGGGGAGAACTCCTCACCCCCCTCTAATCCCCCACCCGCACACTAACGGACCAAGGCCCCACCCCAATAGCCAAGGGTTTTTAAACACGGAGGGCACAGAGAGTCTGGGCCACGCCAGCATGGCCCAGACGGTTTTTGCGTTAAATTATTGCTTAATTTGATTCTAGAAACTCTAGAAGCTCTAGAAACTCTAGAAACTCTAGAAACTCTAGAACCAAATAGATACAAAGGGGTTATTTAAACCAAGGAACGCCTTTCGAAGCCCCTCCGTCTCTCCCTGCGCCCGGCTTGCCGGGCGTTTCCGTGCTCTCCGTGTTTCCGCGCAGCGCCCCTGGAAGCGAATGGGATGGACGGACTAAATTACCCGAGTTTCCCGGGTGTATTTGCGAATTCTCCTGATGTGGCGCTGTATGAGACCCCTTTCATTTTTTCTCCTTTTCCTGCTGGCGTTTTCCGCCTGGTCGGCGGAATCCGCCGCCCTGTATCGTCTGCGTCTACGCCTGGCGTTGCAGGAGATGGAGAGTGCGCCCCTTTCCTACTTTCACTGGGTGACCCGGGGGGGGCGTCGCCAGTGTTTCCGTGTGGAGCAGCGTCCGATGGAGGATGATGTGGGTTTGCTTCGGCGGGAGTCGCTTCAGTTTCCCAGGGATGAGCGCAGCCGGATGACGCACTGGCAATATTCCCGGGAGGTGCGCTACAGCGATGGTGTTTCCACGCTCATCACCTATGTCGGGCCGGCGCGTGTGCGGGCCATTCGCCTTTCCTGGCCCCCCTACGGTCCCGTCCTGCGGGAGGGGGATGGTTTTTTCGGTCGCGGGCTATCCCTTTCCTCCCGTCCCCTTTGGCTCATCTCCCAGGAGGCTGGGGGGCACTGGGAGGACTTTGCGGTGGACCGCCGGGGGAACCGCCTTCTCCTCTGGAGAATCTTCGATGGGGAGGGCAGGCTCTTGGAGAGCCACTCCTACACGGATTTCCGCCTGGAGTCCGCCGACCTGCCGGAGGAGTCCGATTTCCATCCTGAATTGGACAACGTCCTCCTGTGGGAGGCCATCAATCCGGAGGAGTACCGCCAGGCCCTGAAGGAGGTTCGGCTGCAGGAGGAGAGGGAGCTGAAGCAGTTGCGCCATCTTCCCCGCAGTTTCCTGCCCGCCACTGGAGAGGCGTGGAGCGACTTCCTCACGGCCCCCTTCCGCTCCCCTTCCCGGCTTCTCCTCCTTCTCCTGGCCCTCCTGGGCCTCCTGCCCCTGGCGTTCCCGCCCCTCCGGCGCCGCAGGGCCTCCGCCCCCTCGCCGGGGCCCTAGCGCCTGCCAAGGCCCACCATGCCCCCTTTCCCCCCCTGCGGGGCTGCCGTGATACAGAGCACAAGCCGACGCACCTCCTTTCCCTCCCTGGCATTTCCATGGACTTCATCCCCATTCCCCCGGGCCTCCAGACCCGCTTCTGCCTCATCGGCGAAAACCTCCTCCCCCAGATTCCAGACCTCATCCGGAAGACCTGGCCCCAGGACAACCTCCCCCTTCGGCTGGTGGCCGACGGCAATACCTGGCGCGTCGCCGGGGAGCGCCTCCAGGCCATCCTGGCGGAAAGCGGACTCTCCGTGGACACCCCCTTCCTCTTTCCCGCCGAGCCCCCCTTCCATGCCGAATATCCCCTGGTGGAAGCCCTCCGGGGCCCCCTGGCGGGACACCGCCCCGTGGCCGTGGGAGCCGGGACCATCAACGACCTGGTGAAGCGGTGCACCTTCGAACTGGGCCTCGATGGCTATCTCTGCTGCGCCACCGCCCCCTCCGTGGACGGATACACCTCCGCCGGGGCCGCCATCACCAAGGACGGGCTGAAGCAGACCCTGCCCTGCCCCGCCCCCCTGGTCATCGCCGCCGACACGGCGATTTTGGCCACCGCGCCCTTTCCCATGACGGCGGCGGGCTATGCGGACTTGGCGGCCAAGATTCCCGCCGGGGGCGACTGGCTGATTGCCGAGGCGGTGGGCCTCACTCCCCGGGAATCCGTCTCCTGGCAGATGGTTCAGGGCGACCTGCGGGAGTGGCTGGAGGCCCCCCAATCCCTGCGGGAAGGCAATCCCCGTTCCCTGCGGAAACTCTTCCTGGGGCTTTGCCAAACGGGCTTTGCCATGCAGCACCTGCTGGATTCCCGTCCCGCCTCCGGGGCGGAGCATCTTTACAGCCACTGCTGGGAGATGCGGGACATCCGGAAGGATGGCATCCAGCCCTCCCATGGTTTCAAGGTGGCGGTGGGCTCCCTGATTACCACTGCGCTGATGGAGGCGGTCTATTTCCAGACCTCCACGGAGGAGTTACGCCGTCTGTCGGAGGGGGTTCCTCTCCTCACCCCGGAGGCCCGCGCCGCCCAGGTGCGGGAGTTCCTGGGGGGCACCCCCTTTGAGGGGAGCGCCCTGAAGGTCTCCCAGGAGAAACTGCCCCAGGGGGAGTCGGGGAAGGCGAGGCGCAGGAGGCTCCTGGAGACCCATGGGGCCCTTTCCCGTTCCCTGCGCACCCAACTCCTCCCCTTCCGGGAACTCAGGAGCCGCCTCCGTGCCCTGGGATGCCCCGTCTCCCTCCCTGAAATCGGCCTCCCCGACTCAGACCTGCGCTTCACCACCTACGGCGCGGGAATGATCCGGAACCGATACACCATCCTGGATGTCCTCGCCGACCTGGGACTGACCGACCACTTCTGCCAAAAGGCCCTGGAGGCCTTCCGGCAACCATAACCCCTAGCTGACACCCCACCCTTCCCCTCCCATGACCGAGAACGCCCCCCTTTCCAAGGCCGACACCCAATGGTTCACCCATGACCGCTTCGGCATGTTCATCCACTGGGGACTCTACTCCATGCCCGCACGGCACGAGTGGGTCCGAAACATGGAATCCATCCCCGACGAAAAATACCAAATCTACTTCGACCTCTTCAACCCCGACCTCTTCCAGCCACGGGAATGGGCCAAGGCCGCCAGGGAGGCCGGAATGCGGTATTTCATCATCACCGTGAAACACCACGAGGGCTTCTGCCTCTGGGACACCCAATACACCGACTTCAAAATCACCAACACCCCCTTCGGACGGGACGCCCTGAAGGAAATCGTGGACGCCTTCCGCGCCGAGGGACTCCGGGTGGGATTCTACTACTCCCTCCTGGATTGGCACCATCCCGACTTCACCGTGGACAAATGCCACCCCCTCCGCAACCTCCCCGACCGCGAAGCCCTCAACCAGGGACGGGACATGCGACGCTATGCAAAATACATGCGGGACCAGGTCACCGAACTTCTCACCAACTACGGAAAGGTGGACATCCTCTGGTTTGACTTCTCCTACAAGCCCAAGCCCGGATCCCCCGATGAACACTGGGGAAAGGGACACCCCGAACGCAGCAGCTGGGACGGCAAGGGACGGGAGGACTGGGAATCCGAAAAGATGGCCAAACTGGTGCGCTCCCTCCAGCCCGGCATCATCCTCAACAACCGCCTCGACCTGCCCGGGGAGGGGGACATCGTCACGCCGGAGCAATACACCCCCGACGCCCCCCTGGTCGACGAAGCGGGCCGCCCCGTCGTCTGGGAGGGATGCCACACCTTCTCCGGCTCCTGGGGGTATTTCCGGGATGAGATGACCTGGAAGAGCGGGAAGCAGTGCATCGACCTTCTCATCAACCATGTCTCCCGCAACGGGAATGTCCTTATGAACGTGGGCCCCACCAGCCGGGGATACCTGGACGCCCGGGCCATGGAGCGGCTCGCCGACTATGCCCGGTGGATGAAATACAACAGCCGCTCCATCTATGGATGCGGCGCCGCCCCCCTGGAGTTCCCCGAGCCCAGGGACTGCCGATACACCTACAATCCCGAGACCCGCCGCCTCTACCTCCACTTGATGAACTGGCCCTATAAGCACATCCTGCTGCCCAAGATGGCCGGGAAGATCCGCTACGCGCAGTTCCTCCACGACGGCAGCGAGGTGCTCTTCCGGGAGAACAGCAAGGAAGTCAACGCCGCCCTCCACGCCCAATGCCCCGAGGGGGATGTGGCCCTGGAGCTGCCGGTGCTCCAGCCTCCCCAGGAAACCCCCGTCATCGAAATCTTCCTCCAATAGGAAGGCAAAGGGCCGGCGGGGAATGGCGCCCCGTCGGCCCAGGGAAAAGCGCACCATCCAGGAACGGCGGCGCGGAATGATTATATAACTAGTTTATTATCAACAACTTACGCCGCAAGCCTCTCCCAAGCCCAGGGAATCACCTCGCTAATGAAAAGGACAGCCGTGAGGGAGAGTCCCAAGGTAGCGTACCAAGTGGGGGTTCTCTTCTCCTTCAGGAAGAGAGTGGAGAGGAGGGCGGCGGAGAGCATGGACATGGAATAGGTCAAGGCGAAGACCACGGCGGCAGGGGCTTCCACCACGATGCAGAGTTGGAGGAAAAAGCTGGCCACGGTGGGGATGGTGGCCAGGGCGCATCCGCCTCCCCCCAGGGGGGTGAAGGACCATTCCCTGCTGCAGGTCACATGGAGCGCGCAGGTCACCAGCATGGTGAGATAGACCAGGCACATGAAGACATTCCCCGTGGCGTCCATGAGCACCTTTTCGGGGCTTCCCGGCATGGGGAGGTGCGCCCCCCACTTCATGCAGACAAAGAGTCCGCCGAAGAGGAGGGGCAAGGCGATCAGGGCGGCCAGCATGACGCCCCCGGAGGGGCGCCTTTCCCCGGGCTGTCCGTCCTTTTCCCCGTTCTGTCCGCCCTCCTCCCCTCCGGAGAAGGAGGCCACCAGGATGGCGCCCAGGAGGGCGGCCAATCCGGCCCAGCGCCAGGAGGACATGGGTTCCCCGAAGGCGAGCCAGGCGAAGAGGAGTCCGGGCATGAACTCCACGCTGCTGGCGCACCAGACAAGGGAGAGGGGCACCCGTTTCAGGGCCCATGCGAAGAGGACCAGGGCGAGATATTGGCTGAAGCCCGAGGCGAATGCCAGGGCTCCCGTCTGCCAGCAGAAGAGGGACCACTCCTCCAGGTAGGCGGCCCGGAGGCCGAAGAAGGCCGCCCCGAAGAAGGCGATGACGGCGGCTGTCTGCAAGGTAGAGACCTTTCCCAGGTTGGAGACCTTGTAGCCGACGCCGCCCAGGCCGCCGAGAAACCCGCTCAAAATGGCAATCAATGCCGCTTCCATGCTCTTTCCTCCTCCTTTACGTAAGGCTTATTCTGCATCCCGCCCTTCCAGGGACTGGATGAATTGTTGGGCGGTGCGGCCGGAAAATCCGCCATGCTGGATTTCCCACTGGGTGGCCAAGGCCATCCGTGCGGGAGTCAGTTCGATGCCGCTTCTCCGGGCGATGGCCTGCAGGATGGCCTCGTATTCCCCCTTGGAGGGATTGCCGTAGAGGATGGCCAGCCCGAAGCGTTCCGCCAGGGAGAGTTTTTCCTCCATGGTATCAGAGCGATGGATGTCTCCGTCATGCTCCATGTCCGCGCGGTCCGACCACTTTTCCCGCACCAGGTGGCGGCGGTTGCTGGTGGCGTAGACCAGGAGGTTTTCGGGCTTGCTCTCCACCCCCCCTTCGATGACGGCCTTGAGGTACTTGTATTCCACCTCGTTTTCCTCGAAGGAGAGGTCGTCCATCACCAGGATGAAGCGGTAGCGCCGGTTTTTGACCCGGGCCACCAGTTCAGGGAGGACCCGGAACTGGTGCTTGTAGATTTCAATCAGACGGAGGCCGTAGTCTCCGTAGTCGTGCGCCAGCGCCTTGACGCTGGTGGACTTTCCCGTGCCGCTGTCGCCGTAGAGGAGGACATTGTTGGCCCGTTTTCCCTCCAGGAAGGCGACGGTATTTCCCCGGAGGAGCGCCTTTTGTCGTTCGTAGCCCACCAATCCCTCCAGCCCCAGGCTGTCCAGGTTGTTCACGGGGAGCAGTTCCAGGGGGCTGTCCCCCGCCTTTCGCAGTCGGAAGGCCTGGTTGAAGGCGAACTGGCCCACCCCGTGCTGGCGGTAGAAGTCAGTGACCACCTGGAAGAAGGCCGCCGGCGTGGCGCATTTCTCCAGAGCCAGGCTGAAGGCCTGGATACGCTGGCTGACGCCCCGGTTGTAGGCGCCCTCCCGCTTCGGGATGGCGTGATAGTCCCCCAGGATGGAGAAGCACTCCACCCCCAGGGCCTTCTCCAGGGGCGCGAAATCGAAGAAGAAGAGTTTCTGGAGGGCCTCGAAATCGGCGATGGCGAAGAGATTGACGCTGGCGCCGGGGGTGGCCCCCACACGTTCGCAGGTAAGGGAGAAGGAGTTTTCATCCGTGGCCACCAGGTAGGCGATGAAATTATGCCAGAGATTCCTGTCGAATCCGCACTGGGTCGCCAGGTCCAGGAGGCGTTTCACCTGCCGGTAGAGGCGCTGCACCTGGTCCTCCCGTTCCCCTGTCCCCGCCGCCACCTCCCGGCAGAGGGCGGAGAGTTCCGCCAGGATGGTGCCCTCCTGGGCGAGATTGCTGTAGAGAAGGAGATGGGAAGTCAGTCGATGCATGGCGGTGTGACGGGGGGATGCGAGGGGGTGGTCTATTGGAGGATGGCTCCCTTGTCCGCCGAGGAGACCAGTTTTGCGTAGCGGGCGAGATAGCCCGTGGTGACCTTGGGCTGGGGGGCCTTCCAGGCCTGTCGGCGGCGTTCCCATTCCCCGGGGGGGATCTGGAGGGTGATGCTGTGGGCGGGGATGTCGATTTCCACCAGGTCCCCCTCCTGGACGAGGGCGATGGGGCCGCCGGCGGCGGCCTCCGGGCTCACATGTCCGATGGCGGCCCCACGGGTGGCGCCGGAGAAGCGTCCGTCGGTGATGAGCGCCACGGAGCCGCCCAGGCCCATTCCGCAGATGGCGCTGGTGGGATAGAGCATCTCCCGCATTCCGGGGCCGCCCTTGGGGCCCTCATAGCGGATGACCACCACGTCTCCGGGATGGATCTTGCCCCCGTAGATGGCGGAAAGCGCCTCCTCCTCGCCATCGAAGACCCGGGCCGGCCCCACGTGGCGCATCATCTCCGGCGCCACGGCGGCCTGCTTCACCACGCAGCCGTCGGGAGCCAGGTTGCCCTTCAGCACCGCGATGCCGCCATTGGCCAGGAAGGGGCGCTCCAGGGGCCGGATGACCTCGGGATTGCGGACGGCCACCCCCCGGAGATTCTCCTCCAAGGTCGCCCCCGTGCAGGTCATCACGGAGGTATCCAGCAGGTTCCGGCGGGTGAGTTCCTTCATGACTGCGGGCACCCCGCCGGCCAGGTCCAGGTCCTCCACATAGGCATCCCCCGCCGGGGCCAGGTGGCAGAGGTTGGGGGTGCGGGAACTGATTTCATTCACCTGGTCCAGGGTGATGTCAACCCCCGCCTCCCGGGCGATGGCGGGGAGATGGAGCATGGTATTGGTGGAGCCGCCCAGGGCCATGTCCACCGCCTCGGCATTGTGGAAGGCCTTTTCCGTCATGATCTGGCGCGGGCGGATTCCCTTGCGCACCAGTTCCATCACCTGCATGCCCGCCTTCTTGGCCAGGCGAATGCGGGCGGAATAGGGGGCGGGGATGGTGCCGTTTCCGGGCAGGGCCATGCCCAAGGCCTCGCAGAGGCAGTTCATAGTGTTGGCCGTGTACATTCCCGAGCAGGAGCCGCAGGAGGGGCAGGAGCGCTCCTCCGAATCCTGCAGGCCCGCCTCGTCCAGCTTGCCCGCATGGTAGGCGCCCACTGCCTCGAAGAGGGTGGACAGGCAGCCGCGCCGCCCGTCGGGGAAATGGCCGGCCAGCATGGGGCCGCCGGAGACCACCAGGGCGGGGATGTTCAGCCGGGCGGCGGCCATGAGGAGGCCGGGGACGTTTTTGTCGCAGTTGGGAATCATCACCAGGCCGTCGAACTGGTGGGCCATGACCATGGCCTCGGTGGAGTCGGCGATGAGGTCCCGGGTCACCAGGGAGTATTTCATGCCCACGTGCCCCATGGCGATGCCGTCGCAGACGGCGATGGCGGGGAAGACCACGGGGGTTCCCCCGGCGGCCAGCACGCCCGCCTTCACGGCGTCGGCCAGTTTGTCCAGGTGCATATGGCCGGGGACGATTTCATTCCAGGAGCAGACCACGCCAATCAGTGGCCTTTCCACCTCCTCCCGGGTCATGCCCAGGGCGTAGAGGAGACTGCGGTTGGGGGCGCGTCCAGCGCCGGCCTTCATGGTATCGGACAACATGGCGGGGTATCCTGGGAAAGTGGGGATAGGGAATCGGGGGGGATATTTTCGTCTATGGCAGTGTGGTTGGGGAGCCGGGCGGGAGCCGGAGGGGGTTTGGGGAGCCCCCTCCCCTCCGGGGAAGCCTGCGCCCGGCCTCCCCGGGGGCACCGGCTACTTGGAGGCGTTGTCCAGGTCGGTGTCGTTCTTCCAGAGCATCTTTTCGCGCAGTTCCTTGCCCACGATTTCCATGGGGTGCTTGGCCAGGTTGTGGCGCATGCTGTTGAAGAAGGTGCGTCCATTCTTGTTCTCGGCGATCCAGCGTCCGGCGAAGGTGCCGTTCTGGATGTCCTTGAGGACGGCGCGCATGTTGGCCTTCACGGTCTCGGGATCCAGCACCCGGGGCCCGGAGACGTACTCGCCGTATTCGGCGGTGTCGGAGATGGAGTAGTTCATGGCCGCCACACCGCCCTTGTTGATGAGGTCGACGATGAGCTTCATCTCGTGGATGCACTCGAAATAGGCATTCTCGGGCTGGTAGCCGGCCTCCACCAGGACCTCGAAGCCGCAGCGCATCAGGTCCACCACGCCGCCGCACAGCACGCACTGCTCGCCGAAGAGGTCGGTCTCGGTTTCCTCATACATGGTGGTCTCCATGACGCCGGCGCGGGCGCCGCCAATGCCGGCGATGTAGGCCAGGGCAATCTCCATCGCCTTGCCCGTGGCGTTCTGCTCCACGGCCACCAGGCAGGGCACCCCCTTGCCGGCCACGAACTGGCTGCGCACGGTGTGGCCAGGCCCCTTGGGGGCCGCCATGAAGACGTCGATGTCCGGACGGGGCACAATCTGCTGGTAGCGGATGTTGAAGCCGTGGGCGAAGGCCACCGCGTTGCCGGCCTCCAGGTTGGGGGCGATGGACTTCTTGTAGACATCCGCCGCCACCTCGTCATTCACCAGGATCATGACGATGTCGGCCCACTTGGCGGCCTCTTCCACCGTCATCACCTTGAGGCCGGCGGCCTCGGCCTTGGCGATGGACTTGCTGCCGGGGCGCAGGCCCACGGCCACGTCCTGCCCGGAATCCTTCAGGTTCATGGCGTGGGCATGTCCCTGGGAACCATAGCCGATGATGGCAATCTTCTTGCCCTGCAGATTGTTGATGTCACAATCCTTCTCGTAGTACATTTTCGCCATTTCTGGTTTCTCCTTGGGGTTGTTTTCTCTTGGGGTATTCTCTGTCGCCGGGGCCGCCGGGGGCCGTGCAAGCGCAGTCCCGGAAGGCGGGGCGCCGGCGCTTGGGAAAAAAGGAAGGAAATCCGCGTGTGGGGCGCCGTGGGGGCTACAGGAGGTTCTTTCCGTAGTCGAACTCCCCTTTCATCTTGGTCTGGTCGGAAATCGTGCCGAGGCCGCGCTCCAGGGCGACGGTGCCCGTGCGGGCCAGTTCCAGGATGCCGAACTCCTCCAGCATCCTCTGGAGCCCCTCGGCCTTCTCGTCGTCGCCGATGACCGCCAGGGTGAGGCACTGGGGATTCATGTCCACCACGGAGGCCCGGAAGACCGAGGCCACCTCCAGAATCTTGGTCTGGGCCGCGGAGGAGGGGACGCGCACCTTCACCAGCATGAGGGAGCGGCGCAGGCTGGGGCGCTCCGTCAAGTCCGTGACGGAGTGGACGGGGATTTGCTTGCGCAGCTGGTTGCATAGCAGCCTGGCCCGTCCGTCGTCGGTGGTGATTTCGATGGTGATGCGGGAGACGGAGGGGTCGTCGGTGGGGCCCACCGCCAGGGAATCGATGTTGTATCCCTTGCGGGAGAAGAGGCGGGAGACCTGGCTGAGCACGCCGGCGGCGTTGTCCACCAGCACGGCCAGGGTGTGGAGTTTCTGGGGTTCTTGGTTCATCTTGTCTCTCCTCCTGGGTTCTAGTCCACCAGGAAATCCGTGATGCGCCGTCCGGCAGCCACCATGGGGCGCACCATTTCATCCTTTTGGATGGCGCAGTCGATGACGCATCCCTTCTGGCTGTGGAGGGCCTCCTGGAGGGCCTCCTCCAGTTGTTCCACGGTGTTCACGCGCCTTCCGGTCAACCCGTAGGCCTGGGCCAGGCGCACGAAATCGGGCCCCCGGTCGTCCAGGTCCGTCTGGCTGTAGCGTTTATTGTAGCAGAGGGTCTGCCACTGCCGCACCATGCCCAGGGTCTGGTTGTTGAAGATGATGGTGATGATGGGCAACCCGTAGCAGGCCTCCGTGGCCAGTTCGTTGCAGTTCATGCGGAAACTGCCGTCTCCCGTGACGTGGATGACGGCCTTTTCGGGATGGGCGATCTTGGCGCCGATGGCGGCGCCCAGGCCGAAACCCATGGTGCCGAAGCCGCCGCTGGTGAGCAGCTGCCCGGGGTAGTCGAAGAGGAAATTCTGGATGCACCACATCTGGTGCTGTCCCACGTCGGTGGCCACGATGGTGTCCTGGGGCATGATGCGCTTGATGGCGTCGCAGACCTGTCGGGGGTTCAGGGTCTCCCCGGAGATGGGATACTGGGGCTGGCGGGGATAGGAGAAGACCTTTTCCTTCC
>JAEDNB010000263.1 GCA_016302725.1 Lentisphaeria bacterium | reverse complement strand
CCTGGAGAAGTGACCCGCCCTCGCAAAAGGCAGCCCCCCTTTCCCCAGCCCGGGGAAAAGGAGGATAATCCAGGAATGCCCACAGGGAGAGGACAGACCCCTCCCCCCACCATGAAAACCGCACGCCCGCCCCGGTCTCCCATAAGACAAGACGGGCAAATCCTTCCGAAGAGTCATCCACCATGGAACAGGGACTGATTTCCCCAAAGAACTGGGGCGAACTCGCAAAGCTCTTCGACCAGAATGGCGGCCTCCCCATGCCCTTCCTCAAGGAGATTTTCCTGATGGAATGCAGGATTGCGGGCACCACCCATGTCCCGGAAATCCAGGAAAGGACCGCCCATGTCCAGCCAGGGACGCTTCTCCAGTTCCGACGGGAACAGGACAATCCCGCCGACGCCCTGGCCATCCTGGTCCTCAATGAAAAGGGGGAGAAAATCGGATACGTCCCCCGGGAGAAAAACGAGGTGCTCGCACACTTGATGGACGCCGGGAAGTGCCTCTTCGGAAGAGTGGAGGAAAAATCCCCCAAGGGAAGCTACATCAAAATCCTCATCCGCACCTATATGCAGGATATCTAACTGCCCCGGGGGCGGGGACGCCTCCCCCCTCCCCCCCACACACACCACACCCATGCCCCGGGGAGGATCACGCCGCCACGCAAGCCGCGCAGGCGCACCCCCTCCCCGCGCATGGATACACCCCCCCTTCCAACACAAAGGACAATTACGCCCAACTCCGTCCTCAAACGACATCTCCAGGGCCCGGGCGGAATCCTGGAACTGCTCCCCATCGCCTTCCCCATGTTCCTCTCCAGCATGTTCGACATGCTCATGATGTTCGTGGACCGCCTCTACCTCTCCCGCGTGGGCGTGGTCCACCAGGCGGCCACCATGAGCGGAGGCGTCACCAGCTGGATGCTCACCTCCTTTTTCGTTGGCGTGGTGGGATACTCCTCCGCCCTCATCGCGCAATACTACGGCGCCAATCAAAAGCCCCACTGCGTACGCATGGTGCGGCAGGCCTTCCTCCTCGCCCTCATCAGCTACCCCCTCTCCCTCTGCGCGCACTGGCTCCTCCTCAAGGCCAATGTCTTCAGCCTCCACTCGGAAACGGAAATCGCCCTGGAAACCAAATACTACTGGTATATGGGCTTCGGCTCCCTCCTCTCCCTCCTCCGCTTCACCTTCGCCTCCTTCTTCACCGGCATCGGCAAAACCCGCGTCATCCTCCTGGCAAACACCGTCGCCCTGGCCGTCAATGTCGTCGCCAACTGGGTCCTCATCTTCGGACACTGGGGATGCCCCGCCCTGGAACTGGACGGCGCAGCCATGGGAACCCTCCTGGCCAGCCTCTCCATGGTCTCCGTCCTGGCCTTCCAATTCTTCCGCAGAAAAAGGGAACCCCAATTCCAGGAGGCCAGGCACCCCTTCCTGGATGGGGAGAAGTTCCGAAAACTCCTCCGATACGGACTGCCCCAGGGGGTGGAAAATTTCCTCTGCACATTCTGCTTCGTCTTCATCGTCTCCAGTTTCCACTCCTACGGAGATGACGTGGCCACCGCCACCACCATCGTCTTCAACTGGGATGGCTTCTCCTTCCACCCCCTCCTGGGAATCCAAGTCGGCGTCACCACCCTGGTCGCCCAGGCACTGGGCAAGAACGACCCCGCCCTGGCCACCCGCACCGCGCACTCCGGCTTCAAGGTGGCCATCCTCTATGCTGGATGCATGATTCTCCTCTTCCTCACCTGCACACACCCCCTGGTCGCCTTCTTCACCCCGGCCTCCTCCGGGCTGGACTACACGCAGGTCCGCGCCTACGCCACCCCCATGCTCCGGCTGGCCGGGGTCTACCTCATGACCGACGCCATCATGCTCATCTCCGGCGGAGTCCTGAGAGGCGCCGGGGATACCTTCGGAAGCATGGTCCTCCATCTCTGCAGCAATCTCTTCCTGGGCTCCGCCCTCCTCCTGATGGTCCATGTCTTCGATTTCCCACCCCTGAAGGCGTGGAGCTTCTTTGTCTTCGCCGGCATGCTCAGCGTCTCCCCCATCTTCCTTCGGTATAAGCGCGGACGATGGAAGAAGCTGCGCATCATCTCCCCCCA
>JAEDNB010000262.1 GCA_016302725.1 Lentisphaeria bacterium | reverse complement strand
CCTCCTCTCCGTGTGTTCACTCCAGTGAGCCGGATGACGAGTGAGTTTCACCCCCAACGATGTGCAGCATATAGGCAAGCGCAGGCTGATGTTTCCCGACGTAGGGAGGCGGCCTGTGCCTAGTTTTCCAATCTCAGAAACAGGGAGATGGACAAGATGCATTTAAAAGCAGAGAGAGGCTTGTCAACGTGGAGGTGGTTGTTCCTTCTAGTTCTTTTGGTTTGCATCGCGGGATGCGAGGAAAAGAAAGGAGACGAGGAGTCGGACGTTTCCTGGGAAACAGATGGGCACGGACGTCTCCTGGTGGTCTGCTATCCCCCTTTGGAGAAAGGGCAGGCCTTTGCCCAGGAGCACGTCAACATTTTCCCCCTGGCCGAAGCCCATTCCGTCTCGTTCCTCCAGCATCTGGGAAACGCCTATCCTCCCTACCACGCCATGAAGGATGTTCAGGGGCAGGAGTATATCCGTTTCAACCTGATTCATTTGGAGGGGAAAGGGGAGGAAGGCCTCTACCGGGTGAACACCAGTGTAGGGCAGGTGAGGCGCTCTGTGGAGTTCCGCTACCAGGGGGAGGGATGGCTTCCCGTGGCCTCTGGCGAGCGGTGGTACATGGCGGTGGTCCGGGACTGGAGAAAGGGGGAATAGAGACATGAGGCAAAACACCATTTTTTCTTTTCTCCGTCTCGTTCTCCTCTCCCTCTGCCTGTTTTTGGCGAACTTTCCCGCCGCCCAGGCTGAAACCTCCCAGGATCCCCGGGAACTCCTGCGAAAGGCCATGGCGGAGCATGGGCGATTCTCCGGCATTCTCCCCTTTACGGACAAGGAAACCCTCCTGGAATGGAAAAGCACCGAAGGAGAATACCGGCAACTCTGCCTGGAAGACGGCTTTTGCCTGAAGAAACTGGTGCTGCGGGACGACCAGGGGCTGGATGTGGTCACTTTCCTCCAGAACCGGGAGGGCGTCTTCGTGGGCGTGGAGGGAAAGTGGCGCCAGATTACCGGTGCCTATCCCCTGACTCTCTACGACCTCCTGGCCGAACCCCTTCCGGAGCGGGAATGGGAACTGGCCAAATTCTCCCTGAACGAAATCCGCCAGGAAGGGAAGCCCCTGCTGAAGATCACCATGCGGCTTCCGGAGGACCTGGAGGCCCTTCTGGAAGAGGAAAAGCCGGAACTCCCCGTCATCGTTGGGAAAGCCGCCAGGAACCTGCGAGATCCCGCCTACGCCCGGCGCCCCCTGACCCGCGTCTTCCTCCTCCAGCCCGGCTCCCTGAACATCCTCTACCGCGCCCACTACAATGTCCAGGGAAAGAAACTCTACGAGCAAAGGTGGGAAAGACAATACAATTTCCGCCCAATCACGGAAAAGGATTTTCTCCGGGATGGCCCCGTCCGGGACCGGCAATACTTCCTGAAGGACAGCACCCTCCCGGAAGTCTACAAGATGATGGCCAAACGGAAGGGCAACGAACGCCGGAAGAAACCCGGGAAGCCCCTGGGCCGCATCCTGCAGGAACAAAAAGTCCTTCTCCTCATGGCCGCAGGCGTCCTGGGACTCTCTCTCGCCTTGGGCGTGAAATTCCTCCAGAAAAAGAAAAACTCCCAGATGCATTAGGACAAATCCATCATAACAGGCGACATTCCTCCTTGTTCCTCCCCCCGCGGAAAGTGCCTTTCCTCCACACGCAAAGGAAAACACACCTGGACAAGAAGAAATACCCCCTCAGGGGAAAAGCGGATTGCCCACCGTCCATGGACGAGGGGAATGCTCCGTCAAGCCCATGGAGGCGGCGCCTCCGCCCCCTACGCTGACTCTATCTCCATGCTGAATCAAGCGATAAAAACAACCCCGTTTTGGCTATGCCCCTGCCGGGGTTGATTCTAGATTTCTAGATCTCTAGATCTCTAGAATCAAATTAAGCAATAAAATAATACAAAAAGATCCCGTCTGGGCCATGCGGGCATGGCCCAGACTCTCTGTGGTCGACCTGCGCCCGGCTTGCCGGGCCTTCCGTGTCTTCCGTGTTTATGTGAGTTTTGCAAGTTTTTGTAGCACTAACCTTTTTGGGCAAGAGCCTGGGCATACTCCTGCCTTCTGTCCTTTGGCAGTAGCTTTA
>JAEDNB010000261.1 GCA_016302725.1 Lentisphaeria bacterium | reverse complement strand
GCTGGAGCTGCTTCAGGTTGTTGGTGCAGGAGATGGCGCGGGCCTTCTCCCGGGCCTTGGAGAGGGCGGGCAGCAGCATGGCCGCCAGGATGGCGATGATGGCGATGACCACCAGCAGTTCAATGAGGGTAAATGTCTTTTTCATGGGTTGCCTTTGCTGTCTTTCAATGAATTTCAGGGACTCCCCCTCGGGAGACCTGCCGAATTAACTCCAGCCCTAAATTATTGGAAAATTTTTGAAAAAAACCAAGTACTCCGCCCCATTTTCCCGGGAGGGAAATGTATATCCAGCGGGAACGGGGCATGGGCGTAGAGGGGAGCTATGCCTTCTTGAACGCCTTCATTCCCAGGAGCATGGCAATGAGAAGCGCCACGGAGACGGGGAAGGCCACATACCAGTTCTGGACCAGTCCGGCCAGCAGGAAGCCCAGGAAGGAGACCACCGCCACGCTGACGGAGTAGGGAAGCTGGGTGGAGACATGGTTGATGTGCTGGCAGCGTGCACCGGCGGAGGACATGATGGTGGTGTCGCTGATGGGGGAGCAGTGGTCGCCGCAGACCGCGCCGGCCAGGCAGGCGGACATGCCGATGTACATCAGGGTGCTGCCGGGGGCGAAGATATTGACCACGATGGGGATGAGAATGCCGAAGGTGCCCCAGGAGGTGCCTGTGGAGAAGGAGAGGAAGCAGGCCACCAGGAAGATGACGGCGGGGAGGAAATTCCCCAGCTTGGCGGCGTTCCCCTCCATGAGGCCGGCGATGAACTCCTTCAGTTCCAGGGCGCCGGTCATGTTCTTCAAGGAGGTGGCCAACACCAGGATCAGGATGGCAGGCACCATGGCGTTGAAGCCCACGGGGACGCATTTCATGGCCTCCTTGGCGGAAATCACACGGCGGCCGAGGAGGTAGAGGATGGAAAAGAGCATGGCCACCAGGCCGCCCAGGGGCAGGCCCACGGTGGCGTCCGTGTCGGCGAAGGCGTCGCTGAAGGAGGCCTCCCCCCAGTAGCCGCCCACGTAGAGCAGCGCCAGGACGCTGGCCACGATGAGGACCAGGATGGGCAGCACCAGGTCGACGATGCGCCCCTTGGCGTTTTCAGGCACCTTCATGTCATTGTCCACCTCTTCGCCTTCCGTGAAGAGGTCGCCCTTTTCCCGGGCGTTGCGTTCATGCCGGGCCATGGGGCCGAAATCCAGTTTCAGGAGGATGATGCCCAGGATGAAGACGAACGTCAGCAGGGAGTAGAAATTGTAGGGGATGGCCCGGAGGAAGAGTTCCTGTCCATTGAGTCCGGTGCCCTTGGTGAAGGAGGCGACGGCGGCGGCCCAACTGGAGATGGGGGCGATCATGCAGACGGGAGCGGCAGTGGCGTCGATGAGGTAGGCCAGTTTTGCGCGGGAGACCCGGTTGGCGTCCGTGATGGGGCGCATGACGCTGCCCACGGTCAGGCAGTTGAAATAGTCGTCGATGAAAATCAGCACCCCCAGGAAGAAGGTAGTCAGGCAGGCGCCCGTGCGGCTCTTCACGTTCTTGTGGGCCCACTTTCCAAAGGCCGCCGCCGCGCCGGTCTGGTTGATGAGGGCGGCCATGACCCCCAGCATCACCAGGAAGACGAAGATGCCCGCCCCGTCGGAGACGGCGGTCAGGAGGCCCTGGTTGACCACGGAGTCGAAGGTCTTCACCAGGTTGAAATTGCTGCCCAGGAGGCCGCCCACGAAGATGCCGATGAAGAGGGAGGAGTAGACCTCCTTGGTGATCAGCGCCAGTCCAATGGCGATCACAGGGGGGAGAATCGCCCAGCCTGTTCCCACGAAGGGGTTCTTCACCGCCGCGGCCTGCCCCGCCGCCTCCTGGGCGACAGCCTCCTGACCCATGAGCATGGGGGAGAAGGCAAGCAGGGAGAGAAGGAGAAGGGCCGTCAGCGCCGGGAGGGAAGGTGTTCGGACTTTCATGGGGAGGTCTCCAAGGGCAAGGGAGGGTTTGGGTTGCGGGGGGAAGCGGGGAAAGGGCGGCAAGCCGCAGGATGGAGGCGGAAACGAAGGAAACCTCAAAATATATCCCCACTCTCCCGGTTCCCGGAAATTCCCGGGATTCCGGGAAAAACCCGGGCTCTCTCCCG
>JAEDNB010000260.1 GCA_016302725.1 Lentisphaeria bacterium | reverse complement strand
TCTGTGGTCTTAGTGCGCCCGGCTTGCCGGGCGTTTCCGTGCCCTCCGTGTTTAAACGGAGCGCCTTCCGTGTGGGCGGCTACTTGCGGTTGGCGCCGGGGGCTTTCAGCACCATGGGGTTACGGAGATTTTGGAAGACCCGTTCGAAGAGGGGCAGGGCGCCCTCGACGTTTTCGGGGTGCATCAGTTCGGCGCACATCTGGGGGGTGATGTTGGGACGGTCCTCATAGGCCTTCTTGAAGAGGCTGGTGTAGTAGCGCACCAGGAAATCGTCCTCGCTGGTCACGGTGCGGAAGAGGGAGAGGAGGCGGCGGCTCTGGGCGTGGTTGGAGGTCTTGGGGTTTTCCCAGAGGCATGCGCCGAAGATGAGGGACCAGATGGTTCCCTGCCAGGGGCGGTCTTCCACGATGTGGTCGGGGTCCACGGTGTTGCGCAGTTCCTCGTTGGTCATTTCCCGTCCCTTTTCGGAGAAGATGATGTAGATGTTGTGGAGGACCTTGTCGCGGATGTCGCCGTCGGTGATGTGCCAGCGGGTGGCCTGCATATACTGTGCCAGGTCGAAGCTTTGGAGTTCCTCATCGGTATACTGGGAGGCGTTGTGGCAGTTTCCCAGTCCCACGTTGAGGGTGCCGTCCTCGGCCTTGGTGAGTTTCACGGTGGTGTTGGCCACGTTGCGGAGGAACTCCTCGAAGTTTCCGCAGGCGAAGTCGCCCACGGAGAATTCAGGCAAGGCGGCGGCGACCTTTTCCTCCAGTTGCGCCAGGGGGAGTTCGCCATTGACGAGGATGGACTTGATGGTATAGAGCACCTGTGCCTTGTCGGAGGCATTGGAGGCCTTGGCGCGGATGGGGCTGTTGTCGGCGGCGGTGATGAACTCGTCGGCCACCCGGGTGAGTGCGGCGGCGCTGGCGGCCTCGGGTCCCAGGATGTAGACGCTCTTTCCCAGGGCGCGGATGCGGCTGACGAAGGGGAGGAGTGCCAGGTCATTGGTTCCGAAGACCACGCCTCCCAACTGGGGGTTGCGCTGGATTTCATCCATGGCATCCAGTCCCATGCAGACGGCGGCGTATCCGGGGATGCGGAGGGCGGATCCGGTCACCCTGGGGATGAACTGCATTTCGGCTCCGGCCTTGGAGAGGTCGGTGATGGTGTGCCGGGTGCGTGGGCCGCCCCAATCCCCGTAGGCCTTGCAGAAGACCACCGGGCCGTAGTGGCTTTCGAGGTATGCGACCACATCCTGATGGGAATAGTTGCGGTTCAGATCGCTGTCCACTTTGCCGTTGAAGCCCATCAAGTTGTCATAGTCGATCAAGAGGGCGAGTTGCTGGGATTTTTGTGCCATAGTCGTTTAGGGGTGGGAAGATAAACCAAGGCCCCGCCGCGCCTTTCCGCGTCGAAGCCGCTTTTGCGGTTCGTTCTCTTTTGGTTTTGCCTTTGGGTTTGCTTGCCCCTGCCGGGGGGCAGGGGGTGGGATTGCGCTTGTTTTTCCCGGAGAGGCATTTTCCCTCCCCGGGGAAAGTAGGGCATGGAGGCGAGGCTGCGGCGCCGCCGGCTATGGGCGTGCCTCTCCCCGCCATTGCCGCAGGAGGAACCGGGGCCTGCCGGGCAGGAGGTCCGGCCAATGTCGCAGGAGGCAGGGGCGCCCCTTGCCGTCCGCCCAGACCTCCACCACGTCGAAGCGGCAGGGGACGGGGGGATTTCCCAGGGCCCTCAGGTAGTCCGAGGCGGCGCGTCGGACCCGCTCCTCCTTGGTGGCGGTGACGGCCTCCAGGGGGCGGGGGCGTTCTTCCGGAAGGAGGGAGGCGGTGCGCCGGGTTTTCACCTCCACGAAGCAGAGGGTTCCCTGGGAATCCTGGCAGACCAGGTCCAGTTCCCCCCGCTGATGGGGGGCGAGCCAATTCTGGCAAAGGATGCGGTAGCCGGCGTTCTGGAGGAAATCCCTGGCGGCCCGTTCCCCCCGTCTTCCCAGGGCTGCACCCGTGGAGGAGTTGGGGGGGATGTCCGCCATGTCCGGGGGGTTATCGGAGGGAAATCTTCCTGCCCTGGTGCAGGGCGGAGTCCGTTTCGGCCAGGTCGATGCGGAGGGCCTCCCTGGTGCTGGCGGGGAGGCAGCGTTCCGGTTCCCGGTTTTGGAGGATGCACTTGGCC
>JAEDNB010000259.1 GCA_016302725.1 Lentisphaeria bacterium | reverse complement strand
AGGGGCCGGCGGCGGTGCCGATGAGGTAGAAGGTATCCTGGCTGGTGGCGGTCCACTCCCGCAGGGCGGCGTTCATGGCGTCCTTGAGGGTCTGGCTTCCCTCGGTGATGGAGCGCACCTTGGCGCCCAGGGCGTGCATCCGCTCCACGTTGGGGGCCTGCCGCGCCACGTCCACGGCCCCCATGAAGACCTCGCACTCCATGCCGAAGAGGGCGGCCACCGTGGCGGTGGCCACGCCATGCATTCCGGCGCCGGTCTCGGCAATGAGCCTGCGCTTGCCCATCCTCCGGGCCAGGAGGGCCTGTCCCAGGGTGTTGTTGACCTTGTGGGCGCCCGTGTGGTTGAGGTCCTCCCGCTTCAGGTAGATCTGGGCTCCCCCGCAGTGCCGGGAGAGGCGCTTGGCGTGGTAGAGGGGGGATTCCCTCCCCACGTAGTTCTTGAGCAGGTCCTGGAGTTCCTCCTGGAAGGCGGGGTCCTTCTGGGCAGCGAAGTATTCCCGTTCCAGTTCCTGGAGGGCTCCCATGAGGGTTTCGGCCACATACTGGCCGCCGTAGATTCCGTAGTGTGTGTTCATTTCAGGCATTCTCCCAATTGTTGGAGTTTTGTCAAAGACTTGATTCCCGGGGCGGACTCCACCCCGCTGGAGAGGTCCACCCCGTCGGGGCGCACCTGGCAGATGGCCTCCCGGAGAGTTCCCGGGCCAGGGGCCAGGAGCAGGGCCTTCCCGTGCCGCCCCCGGAATCCGCCAGAGCCACCTGGGCGGGGAAATGGACCGCCTCCTCCAGGGTGCGGTCATCCAGGAGGCGGAAGGCCTTCCAGACCTCCACGCCCATGAGGAAAGAGGCGTATTCGGGGGATTCGGAGCCGTGGAGCTGCACCACGTCCGGCTTCAGGCGCCCTAGGAGCCCCTGGAGGCTCTCCAGGGGGAGGTCCCGCACCACCAGGACCCCCTTCATCCCCAGGGCGCGGCATCGCTCCAGCAGGGCCTGGGCGCGCTCCTCCGTCACCCGGCGCGGGGAGCCCTCCGCCAGGATGAACCCCGCGTAGTCGGCGCCAATCCTGGCCACCGCCTCCAGGTCCTCCCTCCGGGTGATTCCGCAGACTTTCAGCAGCATTGCAGGAGTTCCTTCAGTTTCCGCCCCGGGGAGGGGGCGCGCATCAGGGTCTCCCCCACCAGGAAGCCCCGCGCCCCGGCCGCCGCCAGCCCCTCCATGTCCTGCCGGGTGACCACCGCGCTTTCCGCAATCAGGGGCTTTCCGGGGTATCGTTCCGCCGCCAGGCGGAGGAGCCGGGCGGAGCTTTCCAGGGAGGTGTGGAAGGTCCTCAAGTCCCGGGCGTTGACGCCCAGGAGGTCCGCCTGGGCGGCCACCTCCAGTTCCTCCGGGGAATGGGCCTCCCCCAGCACCTGGAGCCCCAGGGCATGGGCCTCCTCCAGCAACCTCCGGAAGGCAGGGGGCTCCAGCATGGCCGCAATGAGCAGGACGGCGGAGGCGCCAAAGGCCCTGGCCTCCAGCAACTGGTAGGCGTCGAAGATGAAATCCTTCCGCAGGAGCGGGAGGGCACACGCCCCCGAGGCCAGGCGGAGATTCTCAAGGCTTCCCCGGAAATGGAGGGGTTCCGTCAACACGGAGAGGGCGGCGGCCCCCGACTCCTCCAGTTCCTTCGCCAGGACGGCAACCTCCAGGGGTTCCCGGATGCTTCCCCGGGACGGGGAGGCGGCCTTCAATTCGGCAATGACCCGGGGCACGGCGGCCCCCGCCGGAAAGGCCTCCACAAACGGCGCCCGCACCGGCGCCGCCGAAGCCATCCGCTCCAGGGAGGCAATGGGCAGCGCCCGCTTCCTCTCCTCCAGGAGGGGGCGGTTCCCAGCCACGATTCTCTGCAGGATGTCCGTCATTGCGCCAGCCTCCCCAGTTTCTCCAGGGCGGCCCCGCTGTCCAGGGAGCGCTCCGCCAGGGGCAGGCAGGCCTCCAGGCTCTCCCCCAGCCCCGAGACAAAGCAGACGGCGGCGGCGTTCAGGAGGACGGCTCCCCGGCGTGCGCCCCCCTCCTTCCCCGCCAGCACCGCCCGGAGAATCCGGAGATTTTCCACGGGGTCCCCCCCCTCCAAGGTGCCCGTGCGCAGGGACTGGGGCAGGAGGCGCTCCGGTTCCACCGTCAACCTGGTGACCTC
>JAEDNB010000258.1 GCA_016302725.1 Lentisphaeria bacterium | reverse complement strand
TCAATGGGGAAGCCGTAGGTCTCGTAGAGATTGAAGGCATTCTTGCCGGAAATCTGCTTGTTCACCACGAAGTCGGGAACCCGGTCCACCATCTTGTTGAACTCCCGGGTCCCCTTCTCCAGGGCGGCGGCGAACTGCTTCTCCTCCCGGTCCAGTTCCTCGTGGATGACCTCCCGGTGGGAGACCAGTTCCGGGTAGAACTCCCCGTATTCCTCGATGACCACGTCCGCCATCTTGGAGGTGAAGGGCTCCGTCAACCCCAGCTTCCGCGCCTCCCGGATGGCCCGGCGGATCAGGCGGCGCAGGACATAGCCCTGGTCCACGTTGCCGGGCTTCACGTTGTCCGCCAGCAGGAAGGTGGAGGCGCGGATGTGCTCCACCACCACCCGGGCGGAGCGGTTTTCATAGTTCGCCTCGGGATTGCCGGAGAGTTCCTGGAGGCGCCGGAAGAGGCCGGCGAAGAGTTCCGTCTGATAGGCGCTGGAGAAGCCTTCCAGGAAGGCGGTCACCCGTTCCACGCCCATGCCGGTGTCCACGTTGGGGTGTTCCAGGGGGACATACTGTCCGTCCGCCGTCTTGTTGTACTGCATGAAGACATCGTTCCAGATTTCCACCCACTTGCCGCATCCGCAGGTGGGTCCGCAATCCGGTCCGCAATCCGGCTTGTCCACGGGGACGAACATCTCGGTGTCGGGGCCGCAGGGGCCGGTCTGCCCGGCGGGGCCCCACCAGTTGTGCTCCTTCCCCAGGAAATAGATGTTCTTTTCGGGGATTCCGTGGCTCATCCAGATGTCCGCCGCCTCCTGGTCCCGGGGGGCGTTCTCGTCTCCCGCAAAGCAGGTGACCTTGATTTCCTCGGGCTTGAAGCCCAGTTCCTGGGTGAGGAAGAGGAAGGACATGTGGATGGCCTCCTTCTTGAAATAGTCGCCCAGGGACCAGTTGCCCAGCATTTCGAAGAAGGTCATGTGGAAGGGGTCTCCGACTTCATCGATATCGTTGGTGCGCAGGCATTTCTGGACATCCGTGAGCCGGTTTCCCATGGGGTGCTTCTGTCCCAGGAGATAGGGGACGAGGGGATGCATGCCCGCCGTGGTGAAGAGGCAGGTGGGGTCGTTCTCCGGAATCAGGGAGGCGCTCTTGATTTCGGTGTGTCCGTGGGCCTTGAAGAAATCCAGGAAAAGGCGGCGCAGCTTTGCCGCGTTCATGTTGGGTCTCATGGGATGTATTGGGGGTGATGTGCCGGGGAGATATGGAGAGAAAGGGAAAGGGGGGCGGAGGGACGGGCTCCCTGCGTCGAAAGGGGTTAATTTAATGGTCTGGCGCCTGCCGGACGGCCTCTTTCCGGGCCAGCCGCAGGATGGCGGCCATGAGGAGGGAGAGCCCCAGGTAGCAGAGGGGCACCAGGAAGATGCTGTGGCGGGAGCCGATGGCGGGCACGTTGGCGGCCAGGCCCATGAGCCAGGGGGCGAAGCCGCAGCCCACGGCGCCAATCAGGGGCAGGAGGACGTAGACGGGGGTGCTGTCCTCCTGGTGGAGGAACTGGGCGCAGAAGTATTGGAGGAAGGGCCAGATGGCGCCGCTGGAGAGCCCCTGGAGGACCAGCAGGGGGAAGAGGAGGACGATGTTCCGTACGAAGGGGAGGAGGCAGGAGACGGCGAGGCAGGAGACGGCGCAGGAGGCCAGGCATGCGGGCAGCCGTTTCCGGGGGAGGTAGCCGAAGAGGAGGCGGATGAGGAACATCCCCACGGTGAAGAAGGCGATTCCCAGGCTGCTGGAGAACTTGGACTGCGCCAGTTCCAGGTTGAGGTAGCTGGGGAGCCAGAAGGTCAGGCAGTGTTCTGCACCGCCCACCAGGCACAGGGCCAGGAGGAAGAGCCAGAAGCGGGGCATGAGGAGCACCTTCAGCATCCCCTTCCAGGCGGGGAGGGTGGTGGCGGCGGCCCGGGGGGGCGGGGTCTTCACGAAGAGCGCCCCGGGAAGGAGGGCCAGGAGCCCAAGCCCTAGAAGGAGCCGGCGCCAGGGAAGCCCGCGCTCCAGCAGCAGCCCCCCCAGGAAGCCCACCAGGAAGATGCCCACGCACCAGAAGCAGTGGGTCTGGCTGATGCGCCGCCCGCCCTCGGGGCCGGGATGGTGTTCCGCCACATAGGAGGTGATGAGGGCGTCCTGGAAGCCGTAGCCCACGCTCA
>JAEDNB010000257.1 GCA_016302725.1 Lentisphaeria bacterium | reverse complement strand
AGTTCATCCATGCCCTTGGCGCCCGCGCCGGAGGCGGACTGGTAGGTGGACACCACGATGCGGCGCACCGGGGAGAGGTCGTAGAGGGGCTTGACGGCCACCAGCATGATGATGGTGGTGCAGTTGGGGTTGGCGATGATGCCCCGATGGAGCTTCACGTCCTGGGGGTTCACCTCGGGCACCACCAGGGGCACATGGGGGTCCATGCGGAAGCAGCTGGAGTTGTCCACCACCACGGCGCCCGCCTCCACGGCATGGGGGGCGAAGTCCCGGGAGACGGAACCGCCGGCGGAGAAGAGGGCGACGTCAATGCCCTGGAAGGAATTGGGGGTGAGTTCCTGGATGACGTGTTCCTTTCCCCGGAAGAGGGCGGTCTTCCCGGCGGAGCGCGCACTGGCCAGCAGGCGCAGTTCCTTCACGGGGAAATTCCGCTTTTCCAGAGTCTTGATCATTTCCACGCCGACGGCGCCGGTTGCGCCGACGACGGCCACGTTCATGGGGCGATTAGCCATGGGAGTAGGTTCCTGGTCTGAATGGGATGGGGTTGCAGGGAGGGGGCGTGCGCCGTGGGGGGGGGCGCCGTCCCCTCCGGGGTGGAGAGGGGGGGGGCTAGTCCGCGAGGCCGCCGGCCATGAGGCGGGCAACCTTCCTGGCATATTCCCGGGGGTTGTCCAGGGGTTGGTTCTCCATGATTCTGGCGGAGTCGAAGAGCATTTCGGCAGCCTCGTCCAGCCGGGGATCCTGGGGATTTTTGTCCAGGAGGGTCCGGAGGGCGGCGACGAGGGGGTGGTCGGGATTGATTTCCAGGATCTGCTTGGTTTCGGGGACTTCCTGCTTGAGGGAGCGCATGATGCGCTGCATCTGGCGTCCCAGGGCCCACTCGGCGTCCACCAGGCAGCAGGCGCTGTCGGTGAGGCGGTTGGAGAGGCGGACCTGGGAGACCTTTTCCTTGAGGGCCTCCTGGAGGCGGGCGAGGAGGGCGGCGTTGGCCTCCTGGGCGGCTTTCCGCTCCTCCTGGTGGGCCTTCTTCTCCTCCTCGCTCTCCAGGTCAATCTCCCCCTTGGAGATGTCCTTGAGGGGCTTGCCCTGGTAGGATTCCAGGGAGGGGAGGACGAATTCGTCCACGGTGTCGGTCATGAGAAGGACCTCGTACCCCTTCTTCTGGAAGGCCTCCAGCCTGGGGGAGTTCTTGGCATTGGCCAGGGCGTCGGCGGTGAGGTAGTAGATTTCCTTCTGGCCCTCGGGCATCCGGGTCACGTAGTCGGCCAGGGTGGTGCGCTTTCCGTCCTCCAGGGAGGTGGAGGGGAAGAGGAGGAGGTTCTGGATTTTCTCGGCATTGGCGGCGTCCTCCCGGAGTCCGCCCTTCAGGATTTCTCCGAAGTTGTCATGGAAGGCCTCGTATCGTTCGGGGGCGTTCTTCTGCATGTCGGCCAGGGTGTCCAGGACCTTTTTCACCAGGTTTCTCCGGATGAGGGTGAGGGCCCGTGCCTCCTGGAGCATCTCCCGGGAGACATTCAGGGGGAGGTCGGCGGAATCCACCACGCCCCGGAGGAAGCCGAGGTACCGGGGCAGCAGTTGTTCGCAGGAGTCGGTGATGAAGACCCGGTGGACATAGAGTTGGATGCCATGGGGGCGGGCCTCGGAGACCATCATGTCCCACATGGGCTTCTGGGGGATGTACACCAGGGCCTTGAACTCCGCCTGCCCTTCCACGGACCAGTGGATGGTCTCGAAGGGCTCCTGGTAGTCATGGGAGAGATGGCGGTAGAATTCGTCGTATTCCTCCTTCTTCACCTCCGCCTTCGGGCGCAGCCAGATGGCCTTCTGGGAGTTGAGGGTCTCCTCCCGCACCACGGTCTTCGGGGGGACGGGCTTGCCGTCGGCGTCCTTCACCTCGTTGCCCTGTTCGTCCTTCACGGGCTCCTGGCGTTCCACGTCAATGACGATGGGGTGTTCCACGAAATCGGAGTATTTCTTGACGATGCCCCGGAGGCGCCACTCCTCCAGGAATTCCCCTTCCTCCTCCTTGAGATGGAGGATGACGTCGGTCCCCCGGGTTTCCTTTTCCGCCTGTTCCAGGGTGTAGAAGCCGTCTCCCTGGGAGACCCAGCGGGTGCCGTTTGCCTTGTCCCCGGCGCGGCGTGTGAGGAGGGTGACCTGGTCGGCCACCATGAAGGCGGAGTAGAAGCCCACGCCGAACTGTCCGA
>JAEDNB010000256.1 GCA_016302725.1 Lentisphaeria bacterium | reverse complement strand
TGGCCTTCTGGCTGATGACCTGCATCGTGGTTGTGGACTCCTCCGAAACCGCCCTGCGGGAGCGCTTCGGCAAGGTCCTCTCCAGCGACCCCATCGGCCCCGGCGTCTATTTCAAACTCCCCTACCCCTTTGAACATTTCTACCGCTTCTCCTCCGACAAGGTCCAGGAACTCACTATCGGCGGCCATGACGAGGAGGAGGAGGAACACGCCCCCGCCCCCAAGGACGACGGCCATGGACACGGACAGGAAAAGCACGAGAAGAATGACGCAGTCATCCTCTGGAATGTGAAGGAGGACCATGCGGACGAAGGCCATTTCCTGGTGGGCGCCAAGAATGTGGAACGCCTGGAACTGACCGTCCAGGCCTCCGGAAGCCAACTGGGGCAGCAGGGCGTGGGGCTCTTCAGCGCCCACATCCCCCTCTTCTTCCGGGTGAAGAATCTCTTCGACTACGCCTATCTGAACCGGAATGCCTCCGAAATCCTCAAAAACCTCGCCCAGCGGGAACTCCTCCAGTATTTCATCCAGTGCGACTGGGCGGACCTCCTGGGACCTGGCAGGGGCGAGGCCATGGATGTCCTGCGCACCCGCATCCAGGACGCCGCCGACGAACTCCAGCTGGGCGTGGAGGTGGTCTACGTGGCCCTCACCGGCATCCATCCCCCCTTCGGAGTGGGCGAGGCCTTCGACCGCATCACCAGCGCCACCGTCGACCGGAAGCGCGTGATCCAAGACGCGCAGACCGTCGCCAACAGCAACCGGATCATCTCCGAATCCGTCCACCGGCAGATCCTCAACGAGGCCAATGCCTACAAGGAGACCCAGGTGGTGGGCGCCCGGGCCGACGCCCAGCGCTATGCCGGGCAGCTCCTCTGCTACCGCGCCGCCCCCAGGCAATACATGCTCAACAGCTACTACGACATCTTCCTGACGGAAGGGGCCGGCGTGCGGAAATTCGTCATCACCGGAAACGCCGAAGACCAGGTGCTCTGGCTGAACCTGGACCGGAAGGTGAAGAACGGACTCCTGGACCTGAACCTCTCCGAATAAGCCCGACAGCCCCCTTTCCCCCGAGACCCCCCACCCCATAGGACAAGACGATACGATGAAAGACGAAAAGCGGAAAATGATGACAAGGCACTGGCCCGTGGTGCTCCTGGCCCTCCTGGTGGTGGCCATCTTCCTCGTGGTCATGGTCTCCTTCCAGGTGAAGGAAACGGAATACGCCCTCCTGAAAACCTACTCCGGAGAACTGGTGGAATACGGAAGCGGCCTCCATTTCCGTTGGCCCTTCGTCAACTCCATCTGGCGCCATGACAAGCGGATCCAGTGCTACGAACTGGCCGTGGGCCACGATGAACAGTACATGACCAAGGACAACCAGCAAATCGTCATCTCCACCTATGTGCTCTGGAAGGTGGGAGACCCCAAGACCTTCCTCCGCTCCCTGGACTCCACCGAGGCCGCCGAACGAAAACTCTCCGACGAGGTCCGCGGGGCACGCTCCGCCGTCATCTCCCGCTACGCCTTCTCCGACATGGTCAGTGAACAGGACGGCACCAGCGTCCTCTCCCGCATCGAAGAGGAGATGCGGCTGGCCATCCACGACAGCGTCCTGAAGCAGTTCGGCATCGACATCGTCCGCATCGGCTTCCGCCAGCTGGGCTTCCCCGCCGCCGTCACCCAGAACATCTTCGCCGCCATGGTCTCCGAACGGGAGGCCAAGGCCAAACGCTTCGAGGTGGAAGGACAGGCGGAGGCCGAACGTATCCGCAGCGATGCCAACACCGAGGCCCAGAAGATGCTGGCCAAGGCCCAGGCCGAGGCCACAAAAATCCGGGGCGAAGGCGACGCACTGGCCGCCGAGGCCTACCGCGTCTTCTCCCAGAATCCCGAACTGGCCAGCTTCCTGCGAAACCTGGACGCCCTGAAGGGAGCCCTGGGCGAAAAGGATACCTTGATCCTGGATACCACCACCGCCCCCTTCAACCTGCTCACCCCACAGGCCCTGGAAGGACTCCAGGAAAATCGGCAGTAGCCCCGGACGGAAGGAGACCCCCATGGAACCCAAGCCCACTCTCCCCGGAAACGAGGCGCACCAGGCCGCGGGCATGGCCAGCCTGACCAGGATGCTCCGCATCCTCTTCTTCTGCTTCCTGACCCTCATCGCCGGCGTCTTCATCTACTACTTCATCTTCAGCGGAATCTT
>JAEDNB010000255.1 GCA_016302725.1 Lentisphaeria bacterium | reverse complement strand
AGGCCCGCGCCAAAGCCCGCGCCATTTCCTGTGTGAACAACCTGAAGCAGATTGGACTGGCCGTGGCCCTCTACACCCAGGACTACGATGACTACTATCCCACCTACTATCTGAAGAACGACGAATGGGGCGGCAATGTCCCCTGGATGGCCTGGATGGTGAGAAGCAACAACCTCCCCTGGAAGGTCTATCGCTGCCCTTCTTCCGGAAAGGCCTCCCCCTTCACCGGGAACAACTGGGGGAAAATCCAGAACTCCAATACCTACACATGGAACTACAGCACCTACGGCTACCAACAGGAAAACCACAACAACGCCCCCATCAAGCTCACCACGCTCATGAACTTGTGCAACAACGGGGAAACCCCCGTCATGGTGGCCGATGGCCCTGATACCCCGTCCACCACCATAACCTGGGACAGCATGAACATCTTCCAGGGTTGGAATGTCCTCTGCCGCGAAGACAGCGAAACGGCCTACTACGCCACCTCCCGACGCCATGACGGACGCTGCAATGTGCTCCTTCCAGACTACTCCGTCACCAACCTCACCAAGGGGGCCTTCGACGAAAACTACGGTTCCCACAAGAGCCGCTATTTCCGCCCCTTCCTCCACGCCACCTTGGGCTGGCTCGGCTGCAAGGAATAAGCCCGCCCCGGCCTCCCCCTCCCCGCCCCAAGGGGACGGGGAGGCCCCCGGCGTCTAGCCCTGGGAGAGTGAGGGGCCGAGAACAAAGTCTGCTCCATCCATCATCCGATGCCCCTGCATAGAAGGGCGGACCTGCCTTGGTTATGGTCCGCCCTTCTTCGTTTTTCCCCCGCCCACCCCCCCTTCTTTGGGGGTTGCTAAACCTATACTATACCTATTCCTCTTTCCTATGTAAATCACCGTATTATTCCTGGGAAACAGGGGGATTTTGCTTTTCTCTTTCTATCCTATTGTCTTCCCTCGGGAATTGCCAATACTGTACGTACGAGACCTCCCGGGGGGCTTGTCCTGTTTTCCGGGCCTCCTCCCTTTTCCATGGGGTCCGCCCTCGCTTCCCTTTTTTTGTTTCCCTCCTCCCTTCCTTCCCCAGCAACCAGCCCAATCCATCATGCGCAAGCAATTCACCCTCATTGAACTGTTGGTGGTCATCGCCATCATCGCCATCCTGGCGGCCATGCTGCTGCCCGCCCTTTCCAAGGCGCGGGAGAAGGCCCGCGCCATCTCCTGCACCAACAACATGAAGCAGCTCCAACTGGGGCACATCCTCTATGCCGAGGACAGCGACGACTTCCTGCCCCCCATTATCTTCTCCTTCTACACGCCCGGCGACGTAGGCTTCTGGGGCGCGGTCATCGGCCGTAGCGACGTGACCACCTTCTTCACCTTGAATCCCCTCATCCCCGGCACCCCCATGTTCACCAACGAGTGGAAGGACAAGGATCCCGCCGCCCACATCATGCAGGGCGGCGGCAACGGGGCGGACAAGAGCGCCTGGCACAAGGGACCCTCTGCCCCTCCTGCCCCACCAACGAACGCCTCATGGGCAATATTTCCTACCAGGCCAGTTCCGGCATGAGTTACTGCTATAAAATCCTCAGCGGGGGCTGGTATGCCAGCCAGTACTGTGCCGCCTCCGACTGGCACCGGGTCAGTTCCATCAAATACCCCTCCCTCCACGTGAACCTCTTCGACGGCTCCACCTCCGGGATGACCTTTGACAGCGCCGACCAGATTGTCCAGTTTCCGGATGAAATAGGCCTCTATGACTGGTCCAAGGCGGACAATCTCTTCCGCCACAGCCTCCAGATGAACGCCAGTTTCACTGACGGGCACGTGGAGGCCATCCCCGTCTCCAAGGTCAAGGGCAAGGCCGCCAATGGCAAGACCCACCTGGTGAACGATTACTACTGGTATCCCAACTGCAACATCCCCGGCGGTGAAGACCGCTAGGCCAGGGAACTTCCCCGCCCCCTCCCTCCCATGGGTCTCCGCCGCGAGGAGGAGGGGCGACTGGTTCCCCAAGGTATTCCAGCGGGGCGAGCTCGTGGTGGAAGCCGAGCTTCTAGGTTCGGTGGCCACGGCGCCGCCAGGCTTTTTTCTCTCGGAAGGAGACGAATGCGGAAAGGGTATCTCTACGAACAAATCATTGCCAGCCTGAAACGACGCCTGGAGGAGGGGTTTCTCCTGCCAGGGGAAAAGGCCCCTTCCCTGGGGGACTTGCGCCGGGAGTTCAA
>JAEDNB010000254.1 GCA_016302725.1 Lentisphaeria bacterium | reverse complement strand
GAGGTCTGCACCCGGGAGACCAACACCATGCCCCAGTGGGCCGGCTCCTGCTGGTACTACCTCCGCTACATCGATCCCCACAACGACCAGCGGGGCTGGGATCCGGAAAAGGAAAAGTACTGGATGCCCGTGGACCTTTACGTGGGGGGCGCCGAGCACGCCGTCCTGCACCTCCTCTACTCCCGTTTCTGGCACCATGTCCTCTACGACCTGGGCCTGGTCTCCACCCCTGAACCCTGGAAGCGCCTCATCCACCAGGGCATGATTCTGGGCATCTCCTACAAGGATGCCCGGGGGGTCCTGGTGCCCAATGATCTGGTGGAGGCCCGGGATGGCAAGTTCTTCCACAAGGAAACCGGGGAAGAACTCACCAGCCTTCCCGCCAAAATGTCCAAGTCCCTGAAAAATGTGGTGAATCCCGATGATGTCATCCGTCAGTATGGGGCGGATGCCTTCCGCCTGTATGAGATGTTCATGGGCCCCTTGCGGGAGGTGAAGCCCTGGTCCACCCAGGGGGTGGAGGGCGTCTACCGCTTCCTCCATCGCTTCTGGAGAATGTGCATCGACACCGACACTGGCGCCCTGGCACCCCAGGTGGACGACACGCCTCTCACCCGGGACCAGGAGCGCCTGCTCCACCAGACCATCAAAAAGGTCTCCGAGGACATTGAATCCCTCTCCTACAACACCGCCATCAGCCAGCTGATGGTCTTCCAGAACGAGTTCTCCAAGCGGGAGCACCGGAATCGCCAGGCCCTGGAGACCGCCATCCTCCTCCTCTCTCCCATGGCTCCCCATATCTGCGAGGAGCTCTGGAGCCGCTTCGGGCACCAGGATACCCTGGCCTACCATCCCTGGCCCACCTACGATTCCGAAAAGCTCAAGGTGGACGAGGTGGAGATTCTGGTGCAGGTCAATGGCAAGCCCAAGGTGCGCATGATGGTGCCCGCCCAGGCGGACAAGGAACAGCTCCTGGCCCTGGTCCATGCCAATCCCGAGGTCCAGTCCTTGCTCCAGGGCAAGACCCTGGTGAAGGAGATCGCCGTTCCCGGCCGCCTGGTGGGCCTGGTGGTCCGGTAGTCGCTTTCGCTTCCCGGGCTCTCGTCTTCTGTTCCCCTTTTTTTCTTCCCCTTCATCCTTTCCCTAACGTTACGACCATGGCCTTTCTTGATGAAAACTACCTTTTGACCACCGAATCTGCGAAGGCGATTTATGGAGAGGTGGGGGGGCTTCCCATTCTGGATCCCCACAACCACTGCGACGTGAAGGCGTTGGCGGAGGATCGGGGCTTTTCGGACCTTTGGGAGGCGGAGGCTGCCACGGACCACTATGTGTGGGAGCTCATGCGGAAATGTGGTGTGGAGGAGGCGTTCATCACCGGGAAGGAGGCCTCGAACCAGGAGAAGTGGATGGCCTTGGCGAAGGTCTTCCCGCTCTTTGCCGGCAATCCTACCTACGAGTGGATTCACCTGGATTTGCGCACTCGCCTGGGCATTGCCCAGGAGATCAACGAGGAGAATGCCCTGGCCATCTGGGAGGAGTCCCGCCGGAAGCTGCAGACGCCGGAGTTCTCCCCCCAGTCCCTGATTCTCGCCATGAATGTGGAGGCCATGTGCTCCACCGACGACCCTGCGGATTCCCTGGAATACCATGAGCGGCTTGCCCAGAGCCGCCTGGCGGGCCGGGTCCGCCCCACCTTCCGTCCCGACAATGCCATGAATGTCCAGAAAAGCACCTGGAATGGATATGTGGACCGCCTGGGGCGGCGCTGGAACCGCTCCATCCAGTGCCTGGACGATTTCCTGGATGTGCTGGCCCAGGGGCATGAGGCCATGGGCCAGCTGGGGGCGGTGGCTTCCGACCATGGGGTGGAGGTTCCGGAGACCCTTTCCACGGACCGGAAGACCGCCCAGGAGCTCTTCCGGAGGGCCCGGGGCGGGGAGAGCCTGACCGCCCAGGAGGCGTCCCTCTTCCGGGGATTCTTCCTCAACGAGATGGCGGAGCTGGATGCGTCCCGTGGCTGGGTCTTCCAGATTCACTATGGGGCGGTGCGGGATGTGCGCACCTCCCTCTACCAGAAGTTGGGCGCCGACGTAGGCGGGGATGTCTCCGACCACAACATTGCGGCCCTGGCCCCGCTCCTGCCCTTGCTGAACCGCTTTGACGGGCGCCTGAAGGTGGTGCTCTACAACATGAATCCCGCCCACAATGCCACCATGGCCA
>JAEDNB010000253.1 GCA_016302725.1 Lentisphaeria bacterium | reverse complement strand
GAACCCCGACGACCCGAAGGGGAGCAGGGCGTTCCGCCCTCGCCCCCCCAGGCTGAACAGGGGGGAAGATTGCCGGATTTCCCGATTCCCAGGAAGCTCCAGTCCCTTCCAACCCCTGCCCCTCCCTGGGCGTTCCGCCGCCGTCATTCCCGGCGGATTTCCAGGGCTTCCAGGCGGATTTCCGCCTGGGGCTCGGGTTCTTCCCTCGTGGCGAGTTTGATGGTGACCTCCTGGTCCCGGGGAAGTTCCAGGCTGGCCAGCCGGGAATAATTCCCCTGGTAATACAGATTCTCCGCCTCCCTTTGATCGGGACGGAGGAGGGTTTCCCAGCATTGTCCCTCGACCTCCAGGCGGACCTTTCGTTGAGACTCCCAGGGTTTGCGGTGCCACATCTGCCGGGTGAGGAGGCGGATCTGATATTTTCCCGCGGGGAGGAGGCAAGTCCACTGGATGGAATCCTGGGGATTGCCCCAGTTGCGCAATCCCATGGGCGTCATGAAACTATGCCCGGCATCCCCCATGGTTTCCCCGGCTGGCCCCACGAAGGCGCCCTCCCCCGCCTTCCGTTCCCTTTCCCCGTGGAAGAGCCTCCCCTGGGAGGCGGCCAGGGTGAGGATCCCATTTTGCAGGCGGAGACGGTGGTCGTAGCGGGGCTCCTCCCGGAACGTCATCACCGCCGGCAGATTCTTTTCGGCCAACTCCTCCAGGCCGGAAAGCCGCCAATCCCCGTTGGGGAGGCGCTCCACCGGAACCGTGCAGGAAGCCAACTCCCCCTCCACCCCGGACAAGGAGGCGGAATCCCCCGCCTTCCCGGTGGGGAAGATCCAAAGGGTCCGCCCCCGCCCCAAAAGACGACACCACGACAGGGTCTGGGGAAGGGGATTGCGCCCATCCCCGTGAAGGGCTTCCCCCACCTGCCGGTGCCACCGGGCCAACTCCTCCAGGAAATCCCAGCAGGGAGCGGGGAGATTCCCCTGGCCGTCGGGGCCAAAATTCACCAGGAGGTTGGCTCCCGCCTGGGCGGAATCCAAGAGGATGCCCTCCACCGCGCGGACGCTCTTCCAATGGTGATCGTGACGCTTGTAGCCCCAGGTGTCATTCAAGGTGATGATCCCCTCGGAGGGGAAATCCTCCGGGGAAACCCCCGCCGGCACCTCGTTGTCCCCCAGCGTCCCGTAATCCCCCATCTTCTCCACCCCGCAGATTCGGCTGTTGACAAGGCACCGGGGCTGGAGCCGGTGGACCAAATCCACCAACTGCCTGGCTCTTTCGGCCGTCACATCGGGGAAGGGACAGTCCGCCCAGAAAACAGAGATGGGACCATAGTGGGTCATCAACTCCTGGACCTGGGGCAGAACCTTGCCCTGGAAATACCGCCCAAAGTCCTTCTCCCCCTGGTCGGGAAAATCCCAGTCGTTCCCCCAGGAGCAGAGGCCCATGTTCTTGCCCACGGGACGGGGATCGCAGCCATCCTTCTCATGCCAGTCCAAACAGTGGGAATAGTAGAGGCCCATCTTCACCCCGTGCCGGGCGCAGGCCTCCGACAACTCCCGGACAAAATCCCGGTGGCAGGGGGAGTTCATGCTGTTGTAGTCGGAGTATTGGGTCTCAAAGAGGCAAAATCCGTCGTGGTGCTTGGCGGTGAAGACCAGATAGCCAAGACCCGCCCGGGCGAAGGCGGACACCAGCTTGTCCGCGTCGAAGTCCACGGGATTGAACTCCCGAGCCAGCTGGGAGTATTCCTCGTTGGGAATGCGGAGGAGGGCCTGGATCCACTCCCCGATGTAGTCCACCTCCCGCCCCTTCCAGACTCCCCCGGGAATGGCGTAAAGCCCCCAATGAAGGAAGGCGCCGCAACGTAATTTCCGAAACCAGCTCTTGTCCATCTTGCGAAAATCTCCTTGCCTCTCCCTTCCTCAGGAACGGCCCTCCCCTCTCCGCCCTGTTTTCAGGGGCGCGCCGCCCTATTTCACCACCATGACGGGGACGGGGGACTGGTCCAGGAGGAGTTCCCGTTCCACGGTGAAGGCGTCCTTGTGCCGGTAGAGTCCCTTTCGTCCGCCGATGACCACGGCCTGGACATCCCTTTGCCGGAGCAATTGCAGGACGGCGTTGCTGAACCTGCCCCGGAGGATCGTGGTGTCCAGGGGGATGTTTGCGGCCTTGGCCAGCATCCGCGTGCGTTGGAGATATGCCTGTCCCTTGGCGTTGATGGAGTCCTCCAGTTCCGCCCGTTCCTCGGAGACGAAGAT
>JAEDNB010000048.1 GCA_016302725.1 Lentisphaeria bacterium | reverse complement strand
TTTTATAATCTTCCCTTTCATATTCTGAACAATAGATGGCGCGATCTTGAAAAGGGAAGACATATTGATAGCCATCTGGTCTATCTGGTATGTTTTTCACGTCAGCACATCCACGACGTATTACCAAAAGGTAATACAAAGAGGAGTCAGACATTATCTCTGCATTAATTCTACTCTCAAATCCTTTGTCAAATCTAGAAATCTAGAAATCTAGAAATCTAGAAATCTAGAAATCTAGAAATCTAGAAATCTAGAAATCTAGAAATCTAGACCCAAACGACTTAACGCACCCCCGGCTTGCCGGGCGTTTCCGTGCCCTCCGTGTAAAACTCTCCGTGGTCTCCGTGTTTACACGAAGCGCCTTTGTTGGGCTAGGGCCTTTGGAGTTGTCGGGCGAGTTTCATCCAGTCGGGCTGGGAGAGTCCGGCGGGATAGGGGAAGAGCCGGAAAGAGAGGCGATGGGAGCCGGCATGGAGTCGGCATTCCTCCACCGTATCTTCCCCGCAGGAGCGGGTTCCCAGTCCCCTTTGGTGGAGATCCAGATTCAGGAAGACGTTTTTCCGTGGGGTCAGTTCATTTCGGTGGCGAGCGGCAAAGAGGTCCTCTGGGGCATACGGGAGGGCGGAGGCTTCCAATTCCATGTCCAGGCCCACGGCCATGAGTCCCACCCTTCCATTTTCCAGGGCGATGGCCCGGATGCCGGTATGGTTTCCGGATTCCTGGGGTTTCACATAGGGGAAGAGTTGTTGGGCGACGGTTTGTTCGTAGTATCCCACCAGGCATCCCGTCTTTCTGTCCCAGTAGCTTTCCTGGGGACCGTTTCCGAAGAAGCGGAGGGTTTGGAAACTGGAGGGCAGGGGCAGGGAGAGGCCCAGGCGGGGCACATCCTCCAATTCCTGGGGGACGTGGAAGGTGAGATTCACCTCCAGGGAGCCGTCCAACCGGAACGTCAGCTGTCGTTCCACGGTGAAGGAAGCCTGGTTTTTTGCGGCATAGGTGGCTTGGCTTCGCATCGCC
The DNA here is from genome assembly GCA_016302725.1 of Lentisphaeria bacterium. Classification (GTDB taxonomy): domain Bacteria; phylum Verrucomicrobiota; class Lentisphaeria; order Oligosphaerales; family Oligosphaeraceae; genus UBA1724. The sequence continues at coordinate 11,510 of JAEDNB010000048.1, read as the reverse complement.
AGGGCGCCATCTTCCTGGAGGGAACTGGAGGCCAGCGTTTCCGTCCTTTGGAGATGGAAGAGGTCCCATTGTTCCAGCCAGGTGTGAGCCATGCGCCAGGGATTTTGGATTTCGCTGAGGATTCCATCGTTGTCCACCAGTCCCCGGACGAATTGTTCGGCAGCCGCTTCCTGCAGGATTTTTTCTCCCCGGAAGAGCCATTGATCGGGCATGGCTCCATCGGTGAAGTGGACCAGGCTTTCCCCGTCGCTGATGGTATTTTCGCTGAAGGCCAGGTGGGTTGCCGGGAGTGAGGGGAAGGTTTCCCGGGGATTTTCGGGAACATATTCCGTGAGGCAGAACTGCTGGCTTGCCACCACATATCCGGCTGGGGCCCATGGAGTTTCCTCCTTTTGGCATCCCCGGATGGTCAAAAAGACCTCTTCGCCGGGGAGGCGGGAGAGCCCCTTCAGGAGGGCATTCCCCAACGACACGGCCCTGCATTCCCCGGGGCCCAGCCCGGCCGCGGCCTCCGCGGGCACATCTCCCTGGCAGAGCACTTGTCCCTCCTTCTGGAGTTCCCAGGAGAAGGAAAGGTCATCCAAGGAAGTGAAGAAGCGCCAGTTGTGGAGAAGATATTCTTGGCGGACGGGTTCCCTTGCCTGGAAATCGAAGGGGCGCGCCAGATGTTGGAACTCCTGGCAGGAAGGATGGGGTGTGCGGTCTGGCAGCACCATCCCGTTGATGCAGAAATTGCCGTCGTTGGGATGGTCGCCGAAATCCCCGCCGTAGGCCCAGTACTCCCTTCCCTTGTCATCGCTCTTCCGCAACCCCTGGTCCACCCAGTCCCAGATGTATCCCCCCTGGAAGCGGGGATACTTTCGGAAGAAGCGGAAATACTGATGGAGGCTTCCATTGGAGTTGCCCATGGCATGGGTGTATTCGCAGGGGATGAAGGGGCGGGACTCCACGGGCATATTGTCCCGGGCCCAGGCCTCCATGGACTCGAAAGAAGGATACATGGGGGAGACCGTGTCGATCCAGGCCTCTCCGTCATGGGGCACGTAGAAACCATGCCCCCGTTCATCGACGGTCATCTTTCGGGTGAGTTCGCAGTAATGGACGCCCCGGGAAGGATCGTAGGCCTTCACCCAGGCCGCCAGGGCGATGAAATCGGCGCCCCGGCCCGCCTCATTTCCCAAAGACCATAAGTGAATGCATGGGAAGTTTTTATAGATACCCACCATTCGGCGCACCCTATCCAGCATGGAAGGGAGCCAGCGAGGTTCGTCCGTCATGTGGTCGCAGTAGGCATGGCATTCGATATTGGCCTCGCTGATGACATAGAATCCCAGTTCGCCAGCCAGGGCGCAGAGGCGTTCGTCATTGGGATAGTGGCAGGTGCGGATGGCGTTGAAATTCAGTTTTTTCATCAGGAGGAGATCCTGGCGGATGCTTTGGGGCGTCACGGTCTTTCCCATTCTCTCGTCGAAATCATGGCGATTCACGCCGAGGAATTTCACGGGCTTTCCGTTCACCAGGAGGCTCCCGTTCTTCCGGCGGACGCTTCGGAAGCCCACATCCGTGCCGGTGGCCTCCACCACCTCCCCCTGGGGATTGACGAGGCATACGGTGAGGCGATAGAGGAAGGGGGTTTCGGCGCTCCAGCGCTTCACCTTGGGGAAGGAGAAGGTCTCCTCTGCCAGGGGCTGGAGTCGTTCCTCCTTGGGATAATGGTACATGTTGCCGTTTTCAAAGAAGGGCAGTTCCCTGGGTGTTTTCCAGAGAGGGGTTTCCCCGTCGTAGAGTTGGAGGCGGAAATGCCATCCCTGGGGGATGACATGGGCTTTCCGGAAGGCGGCGTCCAGCCGGAGAGTGAGGATGCCGGTGGATTCCGTCTCTTCGTCCAGGGTGGTCTGGGCAAAGAGGTCGGCGATATGGTTTTCCGGGGTATAGTGGAGATAGACATCCCGGATCAATCCCGCCATGCGCCAATGGTCCTGGCATTCCAGGAAGGAGCCGTCGGACCATCGGATGACCAGCACGGTCAGCTGGTTTTTCTGTCCAGGCTTCACGAAATCGGTGATATCGAACTCGCAGGAGGTGCGGGAGTCCTTGGCCATGCCCACCCCCTGGCCGTTCACATAGACGAAGCCGCATGTTTCCATGCCCCCGAAATGGAGCACCAGGCGTTCCATGGTTTCCCGCACCAGGAACTCCCGTCGATAGACGCCGCAGGGATTCCGTTGGGCGGGCACCAGGGGCGGCGTATCCTTGAAGGGCATGCAGACATTCACATAGTGGGGATTGTCAAAGCCCTGGCAAGTCCAGTTCCCCGGCACCTGGATGGGGGCCTCCCCGGGCAATTCCCTCCCCTCCAGCAACTCCATGGGCACCTCCTCCGGACGGGAGAAGAGCCAGAAGCGCCACTGTCCATTCAGGCTTTCGATGGCGGGGCACTGGAAGGGCTCCCAGCTTCCCCGCCGGGCCTCCTCCTCCGTCTTCCAACTGAAAAGGGGGGAGCGGCTGGGGAGGAGATTCACCTGGGGAACCATGGGGGATTCCCAGAGACGGGCATTCAAGTCAAAGAGACGCATTGTCTATCTGAAAGGGGATGTGGAAGGGAGGGAAAGGGGGCTGGAAGGGGGCCGACTACGCCAGTTCCTGGAGGATACGGGCGGCGGCTTCGGCGGGCTCGGGATCGGCCAGGATGGGGCGCCCCACCACGATGAAATCGGCGCCCGCCTCCTTGGCCTGCCGGGGCGTCATGATCCGCTTCTGGTCCCCCGCCGACACCCCGGCGGGACGAATGCCGGGGACAACCGTCAGAAACTCCTCCCCCATCTCCTTTCGCAGCATGGGCAGTTCCAGGGCCGAGCACACCACCCCGGAAAGCCCCGCATCGCCTACCAGATGCGCCAGGCGAAGCACCTGCTCCTGGGGAGTGGCCGAAATCCCGATGGCCTCCAACTGGGCCTGGTCCATGCTGGTGAGGACCGTCACGCCAATGACCTTGGCCCCCGTCTCCCTCATGGCCTCGGCGGCGGCCGCCAGCATGGCGGGCCCGCCGGAGGCGTGGACATCGATGATGTCCCCGCCAATGAGGGCGCCGGAACGGATGGCATTGGCCACGGTGTTGGGAATGTCGTGGAATTTCATGTCCAGGAAGACCTTCTTGCCCCGGGCTTTTAGTTCCCGGACCACCTGCGGCCCGTAGTGGGTGAAGAGTTGCTTTCCCACCTTGTACCACTCCACGGCGCCGCCGATTCGATCAACCATGGCCAGGGCCTGGTCCAACTCGGGCAAATCCAGGGCGCTGATGAGACGTGTCTTTCTCGACATCTTCATTCTCCTTCGTCTATTCTGGGGTTGGCGCAAAACGCCCCCCGGACTCCCTTCACGGAGCCGGGGGGTTCTTTTCTTGCAAGGGGGGTGCGGGACAGGGAGGGGACTCCTCCCCGGGCCTTTCCTGGCCCCGCCGGCACCCCGGATTGCTCCATCGTTTCCAGAGGAAATGGATGGAAGGTGACATGCCCAGCACCTGCGCCCCCAGGGAAATGTGCACCAGCACCTTCCACAGGGGATACAATCCTGCATCCGTCAACAGGAACCAGACCATGTTGCTCGTCTTGAAATCCTGGACGCGGCCCTGCCCCGTGGGGAAGAGGAAGAAAACCAGGATGAAGACAACCAAGAAGAGGGGCGGGCCTCCCAGGAGATAGTAGGGGACGCGAAGGAAAATCCTCCTGAATCCCTTCTTGGGGCTATGCCTTGCCTGCATCAAGGAGAAGGCGACGATGGAATACGCCATGGCGGCAAACCAGGCGATGGCGCAGACCTGCACGTAGATAAAGTGGGAGGAGGTCTCGGGGGAGCCGCTCCAGGACATGAGGCCGCACCACCGGGGAAAGGGGGAAAGCCCCAGCGCCACCATTGTCAAGGCCACGGCGGCCTGCCGCCAGGCACCGCCAGGATGGCATACGGCCGCAAGGAAGAAGCACAGGCTGGCCGCCTCCAGCCAATGCCCCACCAGCAAGGCGGGAAAAGGAAACTGGCCGATGTCCGCCAGAAGCAACGACAGAATCCCCGCCCCGCAAAAATAGAAGGCCAAGGAAATGCCACGTCGTGCCATAAATCAAGGGGGAATGGAATAAGGACGGGGAAGGACGTGAGGGGGGCGCCTCCTCACGGCAGGGAGCGGAATCTCCGTTTCCGGGGAACGCCGCCGTGCCTCGCCAGGGGCGGAGGCCGGCCCTTTCGACCCCCATCTTCCTGAAATTCACAGGTTGTCCAGGTATTTTGCGTACTGCGGCCCGTTCATGAGCAGGTTCAGTTCATTGGGGTCGTCGTACTCCATCTTGAAGAGCCAGGCCTTGTGCCAGTCCAGGTAGATTTGGGAGGGGTCGTCCAACACCTCCTGGTTGACCTCCAGGACGCGTCCTGTCAGGGGGCAGCGCACATGTCGGATGCGGTTTTTGACGTGGAGATGGATTACCAGGGAATCCATTTCCACCTCATCCCCCTCCATGGGGATGTCGATGCTGGCGATGTCTGTCAATTCCTCGGCCAGGAAATCGGTGATGCCCACCAGCGCAGTGTGGTTTTTCTTGCTGGTCTGCGCCCAGACATGGTGTTCATTGAAGCCGAGTGTGTTGCTATCGGGGTATTCGGTGGTCATGCTTCTACTCCTGATGAACCTTGGCCGCCCTGCCCCCCCCCAGGCAGGCATGCGGAACCAGGGGATGCTTCCCCGGGGCGCATTCCACGGCCGGGGAGAGAATGTATACGCGAATCTGTTTTTTGGATTGCGGCAGAGAGAGGGGGGTCAGCCAAGGAGTTTGTCCACGATTCCCTCGAAGCCCTTTGCCGTGGCGGAGGAGGCGTAGCGCTCCACGAAGGGTTCGCCCGCGTCGCCGCCGGCGCAAATCTGGGGATCCAGGGGAAGGCGGCCCAGGAAGGGAATCCCGTATTTCCGGGCCAGTTCCTCTCCCGCCCCGCGGGAGAAAATCTCGGTAACCTCCCCGCAGTGGGGGCAGGCAAAGCCACTCATGTTCTCCACCACGCCCAGAATCGGCATGGAAAGCTGACGGAGAAAATCCAGGGACTTGCTGACATCTGAGGCGGAAACCTGCTGGGGGGTGGTCACCAGCACCGCGCCATCCGCCTGGGGAAGGAGCTGGCAGGTGGAAAGGCACTCGTCCCCCGTGCCCGGAGGGGTGTCAATCACCAGGGCGTCCAGGTCGCCCCAGAGAACATCCCCCAAAAGCTGGCGGATGATTCCATGCTTCATGGCACCACGCCAAATCACCGCCTGGTCCGCCTGGGAAAGGGTAAAGCCAATGGACATCACCTTCAAGTTCAACGACCCCATCTCCACGGGCACCAACTTCTCCCCCTCCGCATACAACTGGGCCCCCTCCAATCCCAGCATCTTCGGAATGCTGGGGCCGTGAAAGTCCACGTCCAGCAATCCCACCCGAAGGCCGCGAAGGCACAGGCTGGCCGCCAAATTGGCCGAAACCGTGCTCTTGCCCACGCCGCCCTTGCCGGACATCACCAGGTAAATGTGGGAGACACCCTTCAAATTCTCGTGGATCTGGCGGGTCTCGTCATGGCACTTCCCGCCACAACTCCCGCAATCGCCGCCACTGGGGCAGCGCTGGGCCTCACTTTCGCTATGCTCCGTCATTGTCAAAATCCCTACCCTTGGGACGGAAGGGAACCCCCGGAAAAAGGCCGGGGGACCCCATCCATCCGATTGCTAAAAAAAGAACATGTCACGGGGGAATATAGCCCACGCCGTAGATTTGCAAGTGCCTCCATGCGGGAAAGTGACAGATTTTCCCAATATTTTGACATCAAAAGACAATTCATGACATCCCCACCCAGGCTTTATCCTCCTATGGCCTGGCTTTTAGGGAGGGTCAGAGTCCCTGTGTGGTTGCCGGTGGGGTGTATCGGGGCGTGGGAGCGGGGCTTCTTCAGCGTCTGGCGGAGGGTCGGAAATCGTATTCCGGGGGGATGGGGAGTTTTTTGGGGTCGAAGGGTCGGTTGTTTTCCTCCGCCTCCTTTTGCCGGATGAGCAGATAGATTTCGGTGAAAGTGGTTTCCCCCTCCCGGATGTCTGGGAGTTCCCGCACCTTTTCTTCCTGGATGATGCTTTCCGCCCGTCTCCACTCTCCCTTTCCCGCCATGGCGAAGGCATAGAGGAAGCGTACCATGGGGACATTTTGCACCTCCTGCGGGAGGGCCCCTTCATAGAGGGCCAGGAGCGGTTCCCAGGCCCCATATTCCCGGAAGATGCGGAAGGCCTCCTTCACCAGGGAGACGCAGGAGGGTTTTCGGCGCACGGCCTTCTCCGCCTCTTCCAGGCACTCCTTTTGCGCCCCTTGCCGCCGCAGGGTGCAGGCGAGCCCATAGTGTCCCAGGGTGGAATCCTGGCATTCCAGGGAGCGCCGGAAGCACTTCTCCGCCTGGGGGAGGTCCCCTTCATGGAAGGCCTGGACTCCCCGATGGGCGAGCAGGAGCCAATTCCGGCGTCCCCGGGGGCTCTTTTCCTCCTGGGCCAGCAGTTGGCAGAACTCCTCCTGCACCATGTAGCTGGGGGCAAGCCAATCCTCCCGGGGGCAGGGGAACCCCCTGCCCTCCAGCAAGGAAACCCAGGGGGCCTGCTCCTCCTGGGGCTCCCCGAAATCCAGTTGTTCCTCCAGGGCGGGCTCCTTTGCCAGACGGCGCCGGAGATTCTCCAGGGCGCCCCATCCCGAGCCGGAAAAGAGGCGGGTTCCCCGCCGGAGGGCAAAGGAGCGGCGGGTGCGTTCCAGGGTCTCCTCCAGGAAGGCCTGGGGTAGCGCTTCATCCAGCCGGCAGCGGGCCTCCTGGCGCGCCTCCGCCCACTCCCCGAAGATGCGCTGCGGCGTGACGCTGAGGCCGCCATAGGCCTCCAGCCATTCCCAGACCGCGTGGGGGGGCATGGGCATGCATTCCGCCTGGGTCTTGCAAATCCCCGCCTGAATCTCCACGTAGGTCACCCCCGAAGGGCCCAGGAGATGGCGCTGCCAATGGCGCCCCCCGTTCCCCATGCCCCACACAAAGAGCTTGCGGCCCTGGAGGCGGGCGGTGGAGGCCAGCACCACCCCCGTCCCATCCTCCTCCACGCACAACTCGTAGGGGCGTTCCCGGGAATCCAGGTTGAAGAAATTGTCCTCCGCAATGGGGTGGTTCATGGGGATGGTGACGTCGAATTCCCCCGCCACCGGGAGCGGGGCCTTGGTCAGGGAATCCACCCCGTCCTCCAGGGAGTAGTTCACATAGGTGGAATCGGCGGGCACCACAATGCGCTGGCGTTGCCGTTCCCGCACCGCGAAATTCGCCCAGTAGTAGAAATGGTTGGCCTCTTCCAGGGGATTGACCACCCGCACCCTCTGGAAGAGGAAGGGGGAGTCCTCCGGCAGGAAGATGTCCCTTTGGAAGGTAAGGCGGCGGATGCGGTGGAATTCGTAGAAGCGGAGGACGGGGGTGCCGTCCTCGTCCTGGAGCACATCGGTGAAGAGGGGCAGGAGGGTATATGCGTCGTGCCCCCGCACGCCGAAATTGAACTCGCCGCCCCCCGCCGCCCAGGCGTTGCAGATTCCCAGGCAACTGGGGCGCATGGCGGGATTCTCATAGAAAAGGTCCCGTCCCCGGTCCTTGTCGTAAAGTTTCCAGAGGCGGCCGCCGCAGGTGGGAAGGAAGACCGCCTGCAAATGCCCGTTCTCCAAGGTGACCGAGGGGAAGCCGCTGGGGGTGCGGCTCCAATGGTAGTCGTCCACCATGGTATAGGGGAGGACATCCGATATGCCTCCCTCCCCTACCCACAGGCCGTCCGAGGGGGGCACCTGGGAGACCACCCGGTAGGGAGGAAAGGTGCGCAGGGGAGGAAGGGGAGAGCGCCGCCAATCCCCATTCCCCAGGATGGCATGCTCCCCTACCTTCAGGGAGGTCTTTCCGCAGACAATTCTCATAATATTCAACTAATTTATTGGCAATTGGTTATTCAATTGCATCCCTCTTCAGTTGTTCAAACTGTGGATGGGGGCGGGGATTCTGCCGCCGAAATGGATGAAGCGTGCGGAGGCGCCGGGATTGCGCACGGGCATGACCGGGCCTCCCCCGAAGAGCCCGCCGAACTCCACCCGGTCCCCGGCCTTCTTCCCGGGGGCGGGGATGACGCGGACAGCGGTGGTTTTCTTGTTGATCAGCCCAATGGCCATCTCATCCGCGATGATGGCGGAGAGGGTTTCGGCGGGGGTGTCCCCGGGGACGGCAATCATGTCCAGCCCCACGGAGCAGACGCAAGTCATGGCCTCCAGTTTTTCCAGGGAGAGATGTCCCTTTGCGGCGGCGTCGGCCAGGGCTGCGTCCTCCAGGACGGGGATGAATGCCCCGGAGAGTCCGCCCACGGACTGGGAGGCGAAGGCGCCGCCCTTCTTGACGGCGTCGTTCAGGAGGGCGATGCAGGCGGTGGAGCCGGGGGCTCCGATGGCGTCCAGCCCCAGGATTTGGAGGATTTCCCCGATGGAGTCCCCCACCTTCGGGGTGGGGGCCAGGGAGAGGTCGACGATGCCGAAGGGCAGTCCCAGGCAAGAAGCCACTTCCCGTCCGATGAGTTCCCCGCAGCGGGTCACGCGGCAACTGGTCTCCTTGATTTCCTCCGCCAGGTCGTCCAGTCCCAGGTTTTCGGCGCCTTCCCGTTCGATGCGCCGTCGCAGGGCGCTGCAGACGACCCCGGGGCCGGAGACGCCCACATTGATGACGGCCTCGGGTTCCCCGTGGCCGTGGTAGGCTCCGGCCATGAAGGGGACATCCTCGGGCTGGTTGGCGAAGACCACCAGCTTTGCGCAGGCGAAGCCGTCCCGCTCCCGGGTGGCTTCGGCGGCTTCCCGGAGGATTTCCCCCACGCGCCCCACCACCTTCATGTTGATGCCGGTCCGGCTGTTGGCCACATTGAGGGAGGCGCAGACCCGCTGGGTGCACACCAGCATTTCCGGGAGGGATTCGATGAGTTCCCAATCCGCCGCCGAGGCCCCCTTCTGCACCTGGGCGGAATAGCCGCCCACGATGTCGATGCCGGTGGAGGCGGCCGCCATGTCCAGGGCCTTGGCCAGTTTCACCATTCCCTTCCGGTCATGTCCGGCGGCCACGTCGGCGGCGGGGGAGACCGCCAGGCGCTTGTTGACGACGCTGATGCCGTACTTTCCCCCCACCTTGTCGCAGGTCTCCACCAGGTTTCCGGCATAGCGCTCCACTTTCGCCAGGACCTTGCGGCACATCACCTCCGCATCCGTGTCGCGGCAGTCCATGAGATTGAGCCCCAGGGTGACCGTGCGCACATCCAGATTTTCCTTCTGAATCATTTCCACGGTGTTGATGATTTGCTCGGTGCGTAGCATAGGCGTATGGGAGGGGGGGAGGCGGGGGGATTTCAGGGAAAGGGAGGAGGAGGGAAAGGAGGGAGGGGGGCTACCATCCCAGGTTGCGGGGCCAGAACTCGTCCAGCATCTGGCGGATATGGGGGACCACCGCCGTGGGCGTGCAGTTCCCCAGGAGGGGCATGGGCTCCCCGTTCCTGACCAGCAGGGAGCGCATCCCGTTGTTGCAGGCAAAGGCCAGGTCCGTGGACACCCGGTCGCCCACCATCACCATCTCCCCCGGCTGCACTTGGAAGCGCTCCTGGAGGACGTGGCACAGCCAGCGATGGGGCTTGCCGGCAATGGCCTGGACCACAAAGCCCGGGCGGGCCGCCCGGAAAAACTCCAGGAACATCCCCACGTCCGGGATTCCCGGCGGGCAGAGGACATCGGGATGGGTGGCATAGACCGGCACCCCCCGGAGCACCAGGCGGGTGACGGCGGTGAGCTTGGCATAGTCCACCTCCTTGTCGAAGGCCACCAGCAGCGCCTGGGCCGCCTCCACGTCGTCGCAGTGGGGAAAGCCCTCCGAGGCCATCCAGCCCCGGAAGCGCTCCGTCCCCAGGATGTAGAGGCGTTTTCCCATGAGCCCATGGGCCTTCAGCATCACCAGCGCCCCGTCTCCGCTGGTCACCACGTTCCGGGGTTCCACGGGAAAGCCGATGCGCCGGAGTTTTTCGCAGTAGTCGCAGGGGGGGATGGAGCTGTTGTTGGTGAGGAACCCGTATTCCATGTCGCTCTCCTTCAGCCGCTGGAGCAACTCCCGGGCGCCCGGGTAGGGGACGCCGTCCAGGTAGAGTGTGCCATCCAGGTCGAAGAGAATCAATTTGGCCTTTCCGTAGGCGGTCATGGGTGCGGGGTCATCAATCGGGGATGACGGGGGTGACCTTCCAGATTTGCTCGGCGTATTCGCGGATGGTGCGGTCGCTGGAGAACTTTCCGCTTCTGGCGATGTTCAGGAGGGCCTTTTTCGCCCAGGCCTCGGGCTGCCGGTAGAGCTGGTTCACCCGCTCCTGGGCGGCGATGTAGCTCTTCAGGTCCCCCAGCAGCATGTAGTGGTCGCCGAAATCCAGGAGGGACTGGACGATGGACTGGAAGAGGGAAGGCTCCTGGGGGCAGAAATGGTTGTCCCGGATGGCCTCGATGGCGGCGCGGATTTCGGGGTCGGTGTGGTAGATGTCCCAGGGGGAGTAGGAAGCCCTCCGCTCGGCCACCTCCTGGGCGGTCATGCCGAAGATGAAGAGGTTTTCCTCCCCCGCCTCCTGGGCCATTTCCACGTTGGCGCCGTCCAGGGTCCCGATGGTGAGGGCTCCGTTGAGCATGAGTTTCATGCATCCGGTGCCGGAGGCCTCCATGCCGGCCAGGGAGATTTGTTCGGAGAGGTCGGCGGCGGGGATGATGAGTTCGGCCAGGGAGACCCGGTAGTCCGGCAGGAAGACCACCTTCAGGCGGTCCCGGACTTCAGGGGTGTCCTCAATGGTCTGCGCCACGGCGTGGATGAGCCGGATGATTTGCTTGGCCATGGCGTATCCGGGGGCGGCCTTGGCGGCGAAGATGAAGGTGCGGCGGGGGTACTCCATGGAGGGGTTCCGCAGCATTCGCTGGTAGATGATGATGATGTAGAGGACCAGCATCAACTGCCGCTTGTATTCGTGGAGGCGCTTCACCTGCACGTCGAAGAGGCTCTCGGGGTCCACCCGGATGTCCAGGGTCTTCTCGATGTAGGCGGCCAGGCGCCGCTTGTTCTGCAGCTTCACCTCCATCAACTGCTTCAGGAAGGCCGGGTCCTCCACGAAGCGCTCCAGGCCCCGGAGCTTCTCCAGGTCGGTGACCCACCCGTCCCCGATGCGCCCGGTAATCAGGCCGGCCAGGGGCTGGTTGCAGAAAAGCAGCCAGCGGCGCTGGGTGATGCCGTTGGTCATGTTGGTGAACTTCTCCGGCCACATCTCCGCGAAATCCCGGAAAATCACCTCCTTCAGGATGTCGGAGTGGATCTTGGCCACCCCGTTGACGTGGGTGGAGCCGATGATGGCCAGGTTGGCCATGCGGATGGCCTGGACATCCCCCTCCTGGATGATGCTCATG
>JAEDNB010000047.1 GCA_016302725.1 Lentisphaeria bacterium | reverse complement strand
GTGCTCTCCGTGTAAAGCGGCAGCGCCCTCTGTGCTCTCCGTGTAAAGCGGCAGCGCCTTCTGTGTTCTCCGTGTTAAAACCCGAAAAGCAAAAACGCCGTCGGGATTGTGTCCCGGCGGCGTTTTGTTGTTGTCTCTACCCCTGGGGGGCAGGGGCAGGGGAGGGGTTAGTACTTCCAGGTCAGTTCCACCCGGCTCAGCAGGGCGGTGTCCCGGCTACCCTTGTTGAAGAAATTTCCCTTGCGGAGGGCTTCTCCGGTGAAGGAGAGGGTGGCGCCCTTGGCGTAGGAGGTCTGGAGGAGTTTTTCCAGATTCAGGGACCACTTGGCGGCGGCGTAGAGTCCGCGGTTGCTGCCGTGGTCAGCCACCTTCTTGGGGGCGAACATGGGTCCGGCCTGGAGCTTCAGGGAGCCGGCTCTTCCCAGATTGAAGTTGCCCGCCAGGTGGGGGTAGAAGAGGTTGGTGTAGTCGTTGCCCGCATACATGGCGGAGTCCACGTCTCCGATGCAGGCTTCCCGGTTGTAGACGGACTGCCAGGAGTTCTTGCCCCGGGCGCCATCCTTGTCTCCGGTGAGGAAGAGGGCGGCGGCGGTGAAGTCGGTGCCCTTCTGGGGGGCGTAGGTCAGGCCGGCGTAGGCCAGGGCGGCGGCGTGGTCGTGGGAGCCGAACTGGAAGGCGGCCTCCACTTCTCCGGTGAGGGTATCAGAGAAGCGGGGCAGCAGCCGGGCGCCCAGGGTGTGGTAGGTGGCGTTCTTTCCTTCGGCCCGGAACTTGGAATCCTCGTCCCGCTTCTCGAACTTGGCCACGTAGTAGGCGTCGTAGCCCAGGGAGGCGTTGGAGCGATCCTGCCAGTAGAGGATGGCGCCGTATTCATCCTGGCCCAGTCCGTTGTAGGCGTAGTCGGAGGGGCGCTTGCCGTTGGCGTGGGTCTTGCCGGCAGTGGGCAGCCAATCCTCGTCCCGGAGATAGAAGGCGGCGAAGTCCAGGGTCTGCTTTTCTCCGGCCTCCCAGGTCAGGCGCAGGGCGTCGAAGAAGGTGCTGCGGGAGCCGTCACCAGGGGTGCCTTCCCCGAAGATGCGGCGCTTCCCGAAGGAGATGTCCTGGCGTCCCAGGCGGATTCTCACATCCTCTCCCAGGAGGGCTTTGGTTTCCAGGTAGAGGTTGTCCACGTAGAGGACATCCGGGAAGCGCTTGGAGGCGGATTTGGAGTCGGGGTAGGCATAGTCCCGGAACTCGTTGCCCAGGCGGATGTACAACTTGCCCCAATCGTTTTCCACGCTTCCCCAGACCCGGGTGCGGTAGCGCCCATAGGTCTCACTGGCGCCTTCTCCATAGGCGCTGTTGGGCAGGTTGTTGGTGGCGTAGTAGCGCAGTCGGAGATCCAGGCCGGCGTCCAGGTTCCATTCGGCCCGAAGCAGGGCAGGCATGAGCAGAGTCGCTGCAAGGAGGCAAAGGGATGTTTTTTTCATGGTAGGTTGATTGAGTGGGGAGAGAAGGCCGCCCCCCGGAGAGGGAGTCGGCGTTGGGAGGGACGCAAGGGAAGCCTTCCCCTGTGCCCGGATGGGGCCTCCGCCTTGCCGGCAGGGCGGAAGCCCATTTTTTCGTTCAACGCCAATACTGTAAGGCCCTCTTTTCCTGCATTTTTTTTCTTCGGTTAACTTTTGGTTTTCTCCTGGTTAGGATTATGTGAGGAGTTCGCAGGATGGGGAGGAGGAAATCCAGAGGCTCTGGATTCCCGTGCACAGCTGACGAGGCTTCCTATCGAGGTTCCGGAATGCCTCCTTGACCACGTCCTTCCCCCTGTAGGTCCCCAGCACGCGCCTCCGGGGCCTCTTCGGCCTTCCTTCCAGCGCCATCGTCCCCTGCCTTCATAGCCTGGATATGATTCGGGCGGAACTCGCCTCCATGTTGGAGAAGAGGCCGGCAATCACGCCTCGCTCCCTTCTTCGTCTATGGATGGCGTGCTCTCCCTTCGTGAAAGGAGGGCGCCTCACCGCCCGGGCCGAGGCGCGCATTCGGGAAGGAAGCTGGACAAGGAAGGAACAGGTTCCCTTGGTCCGGAGTGGCTGCCGGCCTGTATGCAGCGGTCAGCCGCGCCGCCCCGGGAATGCGGAAGGCCCAGAAAAAGTCCCCTGTCGTCCAACGATTTGGGAAAGTTCCAGTGGAGACAAAAAAGGGGCCGAGGCGCCATGGGCGAGCGTCTCGGCCCGGGGTGGGCGGTGGCGTCGGGGGGCGCCGCCGCCCAGGGGAAGCCTTCCCCCGTGCCTTGTGGGGGAAGGCGTGGGGCTACATGTTGCTGAAGAACTGGAAGGAAGCGTAGGCGTCCTGTCCGTGTTCCGTGATGTCCAGGCCCTTCAGTTCCGTCTTGGCGTCCACGCGGAGGATGCCCAGCTTCTTCAGGGTCCAGAAGAGGAGGAGTCCGGTGCCGAAGGCCCACACGCAGGTGGTGGCCACGCCGGCCAGCTGGATGCCCAGGAACTTGAAGCCGCCGCCGTAGAAGAGGCCCGTCAGGTCGTTGCCGTAGCCGAATTTCTCGGGGGCGGCGAAGAGGCCCACCGCCAGGGTGCCCCAGACCCCGTTCACGCAGTGGACGGAGACGGCGCCCACGGGGTCGTCCACGTGGATTTTGTCGAAGAAGAAGACAGAGAGGACTACCAGGACGCCGGCCACCAGTCCGATGAGGATGGAGGCGTTGGCGGTGACCAGGTCGCAGGGGGCGGTGATGGCCACCAGTCCGGCCAGGGAGCCGTTGAGGGCCATGGTGAGGTCGGGCTTGCCGATGATGGCCCAGGCGGTGACCAGGGCGGCGATGGTGCCGGCGCAGGCGGCCAGGTTGGTGGTCATGGCCACCCGTCCGATGGAGCCGATGCCCGCCGTGTAGCTGCCGGGGTTGAAGCCGAACCAGCCAATCCAGAGGAGGAAGACGCCCAGGGTGCCGATGACCAGGTTGTGGCCGGGGATGGGGGCGGGCTTGCCGTCCTTGTGGTATTTGCCGATGCGCGGTCCCAGCATGATGGCGCCGGCCAGGGCGACCCAGCCGCCCACGGAGTGGACCACCGTGGAGCCGGCGAAATCATGGAAGCCCATGGCCTCCAGCCAGCCCTGGGAGGCCTCGCCGAAGAGGCTGCCCCACATCCAGTGTCCGCTCACCGGGTAGATGAAGGCGCTGACAATCAGGGAGTAGATGAGGTAGCTCTTGAAATGGATGCGCTCCGCCACGGCGCCGGAGACAATGGTGGCCGCCGTGGCCGCGAAGATGGTCTGGAAGAAGAAGAAGGTCCAGTCCCAGATTCCCTCGCCGGTGGAGAGGGAGGGCATGCCCAGGCCTCCCCAGCCAAACCAGCCGCCCCATTTGGTGGCGCCGAACATGATGGCCGCCCCCAGGATGTAGAAGGCAGGGGCGCCCACCGCAAAGTCAATCAGGTTCTTCATCATGATGTTGGCGGAGTTCTTGGCACGGGTGAAGCCCGCCTCCACCATGGCAAAGCCCGCCTGCATGGTAAACACCAACACGCCGGCCACCAGCGTCCAGACAATGTTCAGGTTGTCCTGGACCGCCTGGACAGATTCCGGGGTGGCCACTGCCGCAATCGCTTCTGTATCCATTTTTCTTGTTCCTCCTTGGGCATGCCGCCCTTCAGCCAATTGCCTCGCTCCCGTGCTCGCCCGTGCGGATGCGGATGCAATCCTCCATGGGGAGAACAAAAATCTTGCCGTCGCCAATGGAGCCCGTCCGGGCGCCCTCGATGATGGCCTCCACGGTGCGCTCCACAAAGTTGTCGTTGACGGCGATGGCCAGGCGCAGCTTCTTCAGGAGGTTCACCTCCTCCAGTGCGCCGCGGTACATCTGGACGTATCCGCCCTGCTGGCCGCATCCCAGGGCGGTAGTCACGGACATCTTGTAGATTTCACGGGAAAAAAGAGCCTGCTTCACCGTGTTCAGCCGGTCCGGCTGGATGTAGGCGATAATCAGTTTCATGGTGGTCGATGGGGTGTGGTTTGATGTGGGACAAGCCGACGGGGCCGGGGGCCGCCCGCCGGGAAGGGGCGGGGCCCGGCAACGGGATGGGGCAATAGCAAGAGGCATGCCAAAAAGGGGACGGGGAGGGGAAGTGATGTTTTGTTCCATTTTATGTAATCTCCAATGCCTCCTCATTTCATAGCGTGTTTTCCGAATTCGCGGGGAATTTCCAATATATGTAATAGTGAATTCCGGCGGGGTGTGCTCCTATTCCGTCCTGTGGGGGTGTGGGGCGGGGGCGTGCTATGTTAACCGGGTTGTCCCGCCGCCTTCCCCGGCAGGGGGTGTGGGGCGGGGTCGGTCTTTTCCTGTTTTTATTTTCCGAGGTCCCCATCCATGAGAAACCGCACGACAGAATTGACGCAGCCGATTAGCAGCCACTGCCTTTTTGACTTTGGGAAGGCGTGCTACGGGCAATTGGAGGTGGAGTTGTCCCCCGTCCCTTCCCGCAACGACCTTTTCGAGGTGGTGATAGGGGAGTGCGCCGCCGATGGCCACGTGTCCTATTCTGGCGGTTTCCGCACCTTCAAGCAGTTCACCTTTCCCCTGGTGCCTGGGCAGAGCGTCTATACCATTCCCATCCCGCCCCACCAGCCCTCCTACGGGACGGACATGCCCCATTTCCCCGCGCCTCCGGAGTGGGGCGGGGAGGTGGCGATTTTCCGCTATGTGGAGGTGAACCACTGGGGCGGGAAGGTGACTGTCCGGCGGAAGGAGTTCTACAACGACGTGCCGGAGGAGGCCTCGGAGTTCCATTCCAGTGTGCTGGAGCTGGACCGGGTGTGGGAGTTCTGCCGCCATACCCTCCTGGCCACCTCCATCTTCCCCTGCTACCTGGACGGCGAACGGGAGCGCATGCCCTACGAGGGAGACGCCTATATCACCCAGCTCTCACACTTCTGCTGCGGGAACGACTACGCCATTGCCAAGGCCACAATCCAGCATTTCCTGGACCACGGGGACAAGACCTGGCCCACGGAGTGGCTCCTCTGCACCCCCTTCCTGGTGCGGGACTACCTCCTCTACTCCGGAGATTGGGAGATGGTCCGGGAGTGGCTGCCCCGCCTGCCGGAAAAACTCCTCCCCCAGTTCTACCGCCAGGACGGGCTTCTGGCCCCCACGGGCTTCATCCGGGACATCGTGGACTGGCCCCCCGTGGAGCGGGACGGCTATGAGATGGGGGACGCCAATTTCGTGCCCAATGCCTATGCCTACGGCGCCATGCAGGTCATGGCGGAGTTGACGGGGGATTCGGGATATCTCCGGCGGGCGGAGGAGTTGAGGCAGGCGATTCTCCGGAGTTTCCGGGATGGGGAGGGGCGGTTTGTGGACAGCGTGGGTTCCCGGCACACGGCGTTGCACACGGCGGTCTTCGCCCTGCGCTTTGGCCTGGCGGAGGGAGCGGAGCGGGAGCGTTGCCGGGCCCTGCTCCGGGAGAAGGGGATGGCCTGCAGCGTCTATGTGGCCCAGTTCCTTCTGGAGAGTTGCTTTGCCGGCGGGCTGGACGAGCTGGGGGTTTCCCTGATGACTTCCCGGGGGAAGTGCTCCTGGCTGCATATGATGGAGCAGGGGGCCACCGTCACCATGGAGGCCTGGGACAACCAGCGCAAGCCCAACCAGGACTGGTCCCATCCCTGGGGAGCCGCCCCCGGGAATATCATTCCCCGCCATGTTGTGGGGGTGCGCCCCCTGGCGCCTGGCTTCCTGCGCTTCCAGGTGAAGCCCTCCCCCGCCGCCCCCCGCAGCCTGGTCTTCCGCCAGCCCACCCCCTTCGGGGCCATCCTGGTGCAGAAGGAGGGGGATGCCCTGGCGGTGAGCCTCCGGGAGACGGAACGAAAACTCCGGGAGACCGCCCCCGGGGAATATCTGGTGGAGGAGTAGCGGGACACCGCCGGGGGGTCAGGGCTGTCCGTTTTTCCGGCGGAGGGTGTATTCCGCCAGCAGGCAGGCGACGGCGCAGAGGAGGGGGAGCGCCGGGGGAAGGAAGGGGGCTTCCTGGCGGTGCCGGGGGATGTTTCCGGAGAGGGGGAGCCTCTCCCAGTCCACCTGGCCCTGGAAAACCCTCCCCCCGGTAATCCGGGCCACGTCCCGAAGCAGTTCCGGCTGGGCGGCCAGTTCCTCCGCCTCCTGTCCCGCCGCCTGGACGGGGAGGCTTTTTTTCAGGGTGAGGGGGGGGCTGTCCGGGGTGCATCGCACGGTGGCGACGAATTGCACGGGGGCGGTGTTCCCGGGCGTGTAGGCACCGGCGAAGCGTCCTGGCTCATGGGGGTCGGGGGCGAGGGGGATGAATTCCTGGCCCTGTTTGTCCAGGGGGATGGCGGCGAGAGTGGCCTGGGCTTCCAGGGCGGGGCGGAAATCGGGTCCCAGCACCCGGAGGGCAATCCGGTTTTCCTCATGGGCCAGCAGCCCGGTTTCGGGGAGTTCCAGTTCCAGTTGGGGCTGCCGGTTCCCCCCCAGCCAGCCCAGCAGCTGCCTCCAATAGTTCCGGTGGAGGGAGGGAGTGGTCTTGGGCGGGGCGGCAAAGGCCCACCGCCAGCTTTCCGTCAGGCCGCTCCAGGCGGCCCGTCCTGCGCCGCAGTTTCCCTCCACCAGGAGCAGGGGGGTGGCGGTGTCGTCCTGGAGGATGGGGCGGGCGGTGGGGCGTGGCTGCCGGCATCGGGTGAAGAGGGTGTCCGGGGGGAGGGGTTCCGGCTGGAGGAAGAGCCCCTCGAAGACCATGCGCTCCGGTGCCGCCTCCCCGTGGGCGGTGCCGTTGCTGCGGCATGCCTGGAAATCCTTGCCGGGCCGGAGGGGGGCCAGGGTGGCGGGGAGTCGGGAGGCGTCGCCGGTCCAGAGGATTCCCCCGCCCCGGTTCTGGACGAAGGAGAGGAGGGCCTCCTGCTGGGGGGTGGTGAGGGCGGCTGCCGCCTGGCAAGGGAGCACCACCACGTCCACGCCGGCGTATTCCGCTTCCGTGGAGGGGAAGTCCTCCCGGGGGGTCTTCCCCAGGGAGAAGAAGGGGCGTTGGGGTCGCCAGGAGGGGGAGAGGCCCTCTCCCTTCTTCTCCGGGGGCAGGAGGAGGATGGCGGCCTGCAGGGCCAGGGACGGGGAGCCAGCCAGGGCCTTGCGGAGGAAGCGCCATTCCCAATCCGGGGTCGTTCCCAGGTACAGGACTTGCCGGACAGGGGGTGGCTGGTATTCCACCACCTGGCAGGCGGTGTTGTTGGCGGGCTGTTCGTCCCCGGGCAGCGGGGGGATTTCCGCCAGGTAGAGGCGCTCCCCCGGGGTCTGGGCGGCGGGCAGGGGGAGGGGGCAGAGGGCCTCCCCTCCGGGGGGGACGACGGCCTCGGCCTGGGTGGAGGCCCCTCCGTGGAGTTCCCGCAGATGCACGGTCACCCGCTGGGGGTGGGGGAGGGTGCTGGCGAGGCGCAGATAGGCGGTGCCCTCCTCCCCCACGGGGAGGGTCGTGGGAGTGCGGGGGTCGAATTCCACCTTCACATCCCCGCAGGGGGTGGCTTCCCCCAGGGCCAGGGTGGAGACGGGCAGCCCCATCTCCGCCAGGGACTTGGCCTGGGCCAGCAGCCGCCCTCCCCAGTCCCGCCCGTCGGAAATCAGGAGGACGGCGCGGAGGGGCAGGGCCCCGGGACGCCTGCTCTCCTTTTCCAGGGCTTCCAGGGCCGCCCCCAAATCCGTCTGCCCGGCCAGGGGGGTGAAGGAGGCGCCCTCCTCCCAGGGCAGGGCGGGATGCTCCCGGGTGCCCACACGCCACAGGAGCAGGGGGGTGGACTGGGGGGCGGTGGCCACCTGGGCCAGGAGGGCCTCCCAGCGGGTGACGGGGTGCCCCGCCGCATCCCGGCAATCCCGCCGCAACCCCATGGAGGCGGTGGCGTCCGCCAATACGGCGATGCGGGAGCCGTCCTCCCTGGGGGTATCGGTCCACCGGATGGGGCGAAGGAGCCAGAGGGCCAGGAGGGCCAGGGCGGCGAGGCGGAGTCCCAGGAGGGTTGCCCGGAGGGTTGCGGGGAGGCATTTTGCCTGTCGCCGGGCCAGGAGGCATGCCAGGGCCGCCAACGCCAGGAGGGGCGGGAGGAGGAGTGCGGGGGGGAGCAGGGGGGAGAGGGAGAGGCCTTCCATGGCGTGGGAGGGCTAGTGGGGGAGCGGGGAATATCTCCGGAGCATGGCCAGGCGCCGGGAACGGCACTCCTCCACGAACTCGATTTGGGAGGCCACCATCTCCTCGATGCTCATGTCCAGGGCGCGCCGATGGTCCAGGAAGCGCTTGGAGCGGGAGGCCATGGAATAGAGGTCCTGGAGGAAGCCCCGGGCCTGGAAGCCCTCCCACTCCTCCTGGCTCAAGTGGGCCTTGAGGAAATCCTCGTGGAGGAGCCTTGCCATGCGGCGGTAGCGGCGCCCCACCTCCTGCCCCAGCATGGGGGCCCTCCGATAACTCGCATAGTAGACCCCAAGCCTGCGGATCACTTTCTCCCGCTGGGGGATGGAGTCGAATTGCTGGGTCAGCAAGTCCAGTTCATTGCAAATCTGGGCGTAGGCGGTCTCGTCGCCAAAGGTGAATTTCCGGATGGTGTCCACGGGGGTCCTGCCTTCCTTCAAGTCCACCAGGAAGGCCCGCCGGATGAGCCTCTCGGAAAAGCGGAGGATGGCGTTTTCCCATTCTCGCAGGCTTTGCCCGGCGACGCCCAGGAAGGCCATGGCCAGTTTCATGGCGCCGTCCGGCAGCCGCAGGAGGAGGTCGGAGAGGACGAGGATGGGCTGGTAGAGCGCCTCCATGCCCTGGAGCTCCGCCAGCAGGGTGCAGTGGAGCCACTCTTCCTCCTGGGGGGAGGCGGCCTCCCGGTCAAAGGAAAGGAAGCGGGCGACGGCGCCGCCGAAGTCCTGGAGGGAGTTTTCCAGCCAGGCCAGGAGGCGTTCCTCGTCCTGTCGCCCGCCCTGGACCATGAGCCTCAAGTGCGCCAGGCGTCCATTCCTGGGAGTGGGCTGTCCCTTTTCCCAGGCCAGGAAGAGCCTGTCCGCCAGCCTGTCCGCCTGGCAGACCACCAGGGGCCAGTCCTCCAGGAGGGCCATGTCGCCGCACCAACGGAAGAGCCACTCTGTCATGGCAGGGGAGAGGGCCTGGCTTTTTCCCATGACCCAGAGCATGTCCCGGATGACCTCCGGGGCCAGGTCTCCCTCCTTTTCCGTCAGATAGTCTGTGGCCCACTGTTGGAAGGCCAGGGGGTCCAGGAGCCACATTACGCGGAAACCGAGGCCGAAGACGGTGTCCACCACCTCCACCCTTCGGCGGAAGGCGTCCGCAGCCCGGGAGAGGGTCTCGGGGATTTCCGTGCGGCTCAAGATGCGGCACCGGTCCGCGGGGGTGTAGTCGAAGGCGCTGTAGAGGACCAGGGCCTGGGAGACTCCCCCGGAGGCGGCGGGCAGGGCGGGACGGGGGGAGATTTCCCGGGCGGCCAAGAGCCGTGCCGCCCCCGCTTCCAGCAAATGGAAATACTCCCCCAGGATGGCGCGTCCCACCTGGAGGGTGGGCATTCCCAGATACAGGTCCAGGAGGCGTCGCACCTGGCGGGCCACTGCGGGAAAGCATTCCGGGCCGCAGAGGCGGGCCAGTTCCTCCAGGCGGGCCACCTCCCTGCCGGGCAGGTCGGGATTCAGGTCCTCCAGGTCGCGCAGGCGCTGGAACAATTCCTCCCGCGCTTCCGGGTCCGCCCCCTCCGCCTTCTTCCCCGGAGGGGGACCCTCTCTTCTCTCCTCCCATGGGCCCGGAGTGGAAATGGCCATGCTCTGCTCCTGTCAGGACGGGGATGGGCTATCTGCCAATGGCCAGCCGCAGGCCGAACTTGTCCGGCAGTCGGGCCATGTAGATTTTGTTCTGGGCGGTTTCGATATCGTAGGGTTCCCGGATGAGTTCCAGGTGCCGTTTTTCCACCTCGTAGAGGCAGGCGCACGCCCTGGGGTCCCGGTCCCTGGGCTGTCCCACGCTGCCCACGTTCACCATGACCCTGTGGTCGGTGGGGATGGTGTAGGGGCGGATGAAATCCACGAAGGGGGCGTGGCCGGGCATGTCGATGCCGATGAGGGGGGAGTGGGAGTGTCCGCAGAAGGCCAGGGGGCATTCCTGGTGTTCGAAATTGGCGGCGAAAGTATCCTCGTCCAGGCAATAGGCCCATTTTCCCCGGGCGAAGGAGGAGTGGAGGGCCACGATTTCCTCTCCCAGTTGGAGTCGCATGGGCTGTTCGGCCAGCCATTTCCGGTCTTCCAGGGAGAGCTGTGTCTGGGTCCACTCGATGGACTGTAGGATTTCCGGGCGGAGCCTGGCCACGGAGGGGGTCATGTAGCTGGAGGCATATTCGTCATGGTTTCCCATGACGCAGGGGATGTCCCTTTCCCGGATAATCTGGATGCATTCGGAGGGGTTGGCGCCGTAGCCGACGATGTCGCCCAGGCAGACCAGCAGGTCGCAGGAGAGTTGGTCCAGGCGCTTGAGAATCGCGGTCAGGGCCTCCAGGTTGCCGTGGACATCACTGAAAAAGCCGATTTTGGTCATAGAGGGGAAGGCGTGGGCGAAGAGGCGCGCCTGAATCCGCGGAGCCTGGGGCAAAGCCCTCTGGCGTCAGGGAACCAGGAAGTACATTATCCCGGAAGCCGCCCTGGGGCGTCCGGGGCAAGGATTCATCGTTCTGGCCAAGGCGCAAGGAGGGGCTTTTCCTTCTTTGTTGTCCCTTGGTGCGCAGCATGTTGTGGTGGAATGTCCGCAGGGGGTCCCCTCGCTTTCCGGAATTCCCGGTCCTCCACCGGCGAAGCAGTTCTTAAAATAACCTCTCTTCCCACCCCCATGGGAAAAAAACTCCATTTTCTTTTCCTGTCGCTGGCCCTCCTCTTCTTCGGCGTCTTCTTCCTTCTTCCCGTGGCGGAAATCCTGCGGGGGGGATTGAGCGACGGGGCCGGCAGGCCCACCCTCTTCTTCCTGGCGGAGACCTTCCGGAACCCCCTCTACCGGGACGGTCTCCTGAACTCCTTCCTGGTGGCGGGAGGGACCACCCTGCTCTCCCTGGCCCTGGCGCTTCCCCTGGCCTGGCTGGGGGAGCGGTACCGCTTCTGGGGCGGCCGCCTGTGGAACGGGCTGCTCATGATGCCCATGATTCTGGCCCCCTTCGTGGGCGCCCTGGGAATGCAGGCAATCCTGGGGCGCTACGGGGCCTTCAACCAGCTCCTCATCCGCCTGGGGCTCCTCGCCCCGGGAAACGAGCCGGACTGGCTGGCCGGGGGAATGGGGGCCGTCATCCTCCTGGAAGCCCTCCATCTCTACCCCATCCTCTACCTGAACCTGGCCGCCGCCTTCGCCAATGTGGACCCCGCGCTCCTGGAAGCCGCCGAGGACTGCGGCTGCACCGGCCTGAAACGGTTTTGGAGAATCACCCTGCCCCTGGTGCGCCCCGGGCTCTTCGCAGGATGCACCCTCGTCTTCATCTGGTCCTTCACCGAACTGGGCACCCCCCTCATGTTCAACTACGAACGCCTGATGCCAGTCCAAATCTTCCTGGGCATCAGTGAAATGGGCCATAATCCCATGCCCTTCGCCCTGGTGACCGTGATGATGGCCGCCGCCGTCACCGCCTACCTCCTGGCAAAATTCCGCTATGGGCGGGAGGCGTATGCCATGAGCGGCAAGGCGGGACGCGCCGCCGAACCCGTCCCCCTCCGCGGAATCCGGAACCTGCTGGCAGGCGGCCTCTTCGCCCTGGTCTCCCTGGCGGGGGTGCTGCCCCATCTGGGGGTGGCGGGGCTCGCCTTGGGAAAGGGATGGTACCGCACCGTCCTCCCCTTGCAGTCCACCCTCGCCCACCTGGAGACCGCCCTGGGACACAGCCTCACCGTCCCCAGCATCCTCAACAGCCTCCGGTACTGCGGGATGGCCCTCTGCCTGGCCATGGCCATGGGCACCCTTATCGCCTGGACCGTGGTGCGGGGAAGGCACCGGGGGGCCTGGCTCCTGGACGCCCTGGCCATGCTCCCCCTGGCGGTGCCCGGCCTGGTGGTGGCCTTCGGTTACCTGGCCATGACCGCCAGGGGACGCCTCCTCCACTGCCTGAATCCCATCGAAAACCCCACCGCACTCCTGGTGGTCTCCTACGCCATCCGGCGCATCCCCTATGTGGTGCGCTCCGCCGTGGCAGGACTCCAGCAGACCTCCGTCTCCTTCGAGGAGGCGGCAGCCTCCCTGGGGGCCCGCCCCTGGACCATTTTCCGGCGCATCACCGCCCCCCTGATTGCCGCCAATCTCCTGGCGGGAGCCATCCTTACCTTCAGCTTCTCCATGCTGGAGGTCTCCGATTCCCTGCTGCTGGCCCAGAAATCAGACTACTACCCCATCACCAAGGCCATCTACGACCTCTCTTCCTTCCTGGGAGAGGGGGGCGCCGTGGCCGCCGCCCTGGGACTCTGGACCATGCTCTTCCTGGGGGCCTCCTATCTCCTGGTCGCCTCCCTCCTGGGTAAACGCATGGGCGCCATCTTCCGGGGCTGACCAACAACGCGCCTGCGGCGCACACGGAGGGCAGGGAG
>JAEDNB010000252.1 GCA_016302725.1 Lentisphaeria bacterium | reverse complement strand
TAGCTGTTCCAGCGTTCCCACATGGTGGTGGCGCCCTGGGTGATGGGGTAGAGCCAGCCGGGGTAGGAGGTCTGGAGGAGGAGGTCGTAGGCCAGGTCGGCCTGTCCGAAGCGGCTCAGCACGGGCAGGAGGAGGGGGGTGCCCACGAAGCCTGTGGAGAGATGGAGGTCCCGGTTCTCCCGGATGTCCTTCACCAGGGCGTCCACGCTGGGCTGGACCCACTGGGGGGGGAGGAGGTCGAAGTGGAGGGCCAGGAGCAGGGCGCACTGGGTGGTCTCCACCAGGCCCTTTTCGGGGTCCACGAAGCGTGCCTGGAAGGCCTTTTTCGCCTTCCGGGCCTGCCTGGCCAGGCGTTCCTGGTCCGCCGTCCGCCCCAGGATTCCCGCCATGCGGGAGAGCAGGTCCAGCATGCCGGCCAGGTAGGCGGTGGCGATGAGGGGGTTGCTGGTGGGCGCGTCGATGTTGAGCCAGTCGCCGTATCGGGGAGGTTCAGGGACATAGGTGCCCTTGGAGTATTCCACCACGTATTGGAGATAGCGGTCCATCTGGTGGAAATGGCGCTCCAGGACCCTGGCGTCCCCGTATTTCCGGTAGAGCTGCCAGGGGACGATGATGGCGGCGTCCTGCCAGGCGGGGCCGGGGAAATCGATGGCGGGGCTGGGGGCGGACTTGGGATTGGGGGAGGCATTGGGGTAGTTGCCGTTGGGGAACTGGTCCAGATTGAGGTCGATGAGCCACTTGGTGTAGAAGTCGGGGGCCTGGAGGCAGTAGGTGGCGGCGTTGCAGACCACCTGTGTGTCCCCCGTCCATCCGAAGCGTTCGTCCCTCTGGGGGCAGTCGGTGGGCACGTCCAGGAGATTGGAGCGCAGTCCCCATCCCACGTTGTCGAAGAGTCGGTTCACCATGTCGTGGGAGCACATGAAGAGTCCGGTGCGCTTCAGGTCGCTGGAGAGGACGGCGGCGGTGATGTCCTTCTTGGTGGGGGCGCGTCCGGGCCAGCCGGAGACCTCCAGGTATCGGAAGCCGTAGAAGGTGAAGGTGGGTTCGTAGACCGTCTCCTCCGCCGTGTCGCAGATGTAGGTGGTCATGGCCTTGGCCCCTCGGAGGTTGGTCACGTAGACGGAGCCGTCCTCTTCCAGCATCTCCCCGTGCTTGACGGTGATGGTGGCGCCCCGCACGGTGTTCTTGAGGCGGAGGATCTCCCGCCCGGTGAAATTCTGGCCGAAATCCACCACGTAGGTCCCCTGGCAGCGCCGGGTGATGGAGACGGGTTCCCGGATGGCCAGTCGGGCCACCTGGGGGCCGCTGTTCCAGGTGATGTCCACGGAGATTTTGGGGAAGGCGCCGGCGGGGGTGCAGGCCTGCTGCCGGGCCATCTCCTTGGTGCGCCATCCCTGGCAGAGTTCCCCGTCGTAGATGTCGCTCATGCGGATGGCGCCGCCCCACTGGGCGGTCTGGAAGGTGGCGTCGGTGCCCAGGACTTGGCGGGAACCATCCTGGAAGGCGAGGTGGAGTTCGGCGCGCACGGCCTCGTGTTCCCCGTAGAGGGGGTATCCGTCGTTCCATTGTCCGGCGATGCGTCCGTCATACCATCCGGAGGCCAGGGTGAGCCAGAGGATGTTCCTGCCCTTTTTCAGGCATTCCTTCACGTCGTAGGCCTGGTATTGGGTGCGGTGGCGGTAGGCGGTCCAGCCGGGGGCCAGGGGCCAGGAGACCACGGTGCCGTTGAGTTCCGCCTCGTAGCAGCCCAGGGCGGTGACGTAGAGCCTGGCGCTGGCCAGGGAGGAGGGGGCGGGCAGGTCGAATTCCCGGAAGAAGAGCTGGGGGTGCTGGTTGACGCGGTTGCCGCCCCAGAAGCCGATCCAGGAGCTGTCCTTCCAGGGGGTTCCCAGGAATCCCGTCTCGAAATAATTTTCCTTCAGGGGGGACCAGGGGCATGCCTTGCCTGTTTCATCCTTGATGCGCACGCGCCAATGGTAGCGCTGGAAGGGCTCCAGGGGTGCGCCCTGGTAGACGATTTGCTGGGAGAGCCCCGTCTTTTCCCAGCCCGTGTCCCATACGGGCTGCGTCCTGCCGGCGGGGAAGACCTGCACCTGCCTCTCCTCCTGCCGCACGGCGCCCTTCAACTGGTAGGCGAAGCGCGGCCTGGGTTCATCCATCCCCAGGGGATTGGTCTTGTATTCCGTCTGCAGGCCGCAGGGGACGACGACGGCGAAGGGGCTTTGGACCCCATCCTCTTCGTGGGAGTGGTGGGCGCAGGAGCAGGAGTGGTGGCAGGGCATGGGG
>JAEDNB010000251.1 GCA_016302725.1 Lentisphaeria bacterium | reverse complement strand
GGTAGTCATGAAGGTGAAACCTGGGGTTGGAGGCAGCGGCAGCGGTGTGTGGTTGTCTGGGAGGTGGCGGCGGGGATGGTCCCCTGGCGGCATTCCTCCGTGGCCATGGGGCAGCGTGGATGGAAGGGGCATCCCTGGGGCGGGGCGAGGGGGGAGGGGACTTCCCCGGGACGGGGCGGGGGGATGGGGGTGGGGCGGAGGCCGCCCTGGGGCGTCTCCTCCAGGCGGGGGGCGGCGGCCAGGAGGGCGCGGGTGTAGGGATGGGCGGGATGTCGGAAGAGCTCCTCCGTGGGCGCCTCCTCCACAATGTGCCCCAGGTACATCACCGCCACCCGGTCCGCAAGATAGCCCACCACTCCCAGGTCGTGGGTGATGAAAAGGTAGGAAACCCCCGATTCCCGCTGAATCTCCTTCAACAGGTTGAGAATCTGCGCCTGGACGGAGACGTCCAGGGCGCTGGTGCATTCGTCGCAGAGGATGGCCCGGGGTTCCGCCGCCAGGGCGCGGGCCAGCCCGATGCGCTGCCGCTGCCCTCCGGAGAATTGGTGGGGGTAGCGGAGGCGGTCCTCGGGGTCCAGGCCGACTCTTTGGAGGAGGCGCTCAATCCGCGCCTTCCGCTGCGCGGGGGAGTCCCCGGGATGCCGCGTCTCCAGGGCCTCCCCCAGGGTCTCCCCCACCATCCGACGGGGATCCAGGGAGGAAAAGGGATCCTGGAAAATCATCTGGACGGAGCGGCGCAGGGGAGCCAGCCCCCCCTCGGAGGCCTCCGCATACCCCCCAACGCCATCCAGGAAAATCTCTCCGCCCGTGGGCTTCAGCAACCGGACAAGCGCCTTGCCTACGGTGCTTTTGCCACAGCCCGACTCCCCCACCAGGGCCAGGGTCTCCCCTCCCCGCAACGACAAATCCACGCCGTCCACGGCCCGCAGCCACCTCCGGGGACGGAACAGCCCCCCGTCCGCCGCCGGAAACCATACCCGCAATCCCCTGGCCTCCAAAAGGGGAGGGGAGTCCTTGGAAACAACGTCCCCGGACGCCGCCGGAAGGGAGGCGCCCCCGGACGCCGCCGGAAGGGAGGCGCCGGAATGATGGCAACGGCACCCGTGCCCGGGAGAGGGAAGCGCCCAGGCCGGGACGACACGCCCGCACTCCTCCGTGGCCAGGGGACAGCGCGAGGCGAAACGGCAGCCCGGCAACTCCCCCCAGCGACGGGGAACCATCCCCGGAATGGTCTCCAGGGCACTCTGGCGGAGCTCCTGGCGGGGCAGGGAATGCAGCAGAAGCCGCGTGTAGGGGTGGAGGGGACGCCGGAAGAGCTCCCCTGTGGGCGCCTCCTCCACGATCTGCCCGGCATACATCACCAGGCAGCGGTCCGCCCCCTGGGCGGCCAGGGCCAGGTTGTGGGTGATGAGGAGGACGGCGGTCCCATGGCGCTTTTGCAGACGCGCCAGCAGGGCGATGATTTGCGCCTGGACCGTCACGTCCAGGGCGGTGGTGGGTTCGTCCGCCACGAGGAGTTCCGGTTCGCCGGCCAGGGCCATGGCGATGACAACCCGTTGGCGCAGCCCCCCGGAGAGTTGGTGGGGATAGGCCCGCAGACGACCTTCCGGTTCCGGAATCTCCACTTCCCGGAGCAACTCCAGGCAACGCTCCCGCAATGCCTTCCCCTTGAGGCGAAAGTGGGTGCGCAACACTTCCCCCAGCTGCTCCTCCACGGACATCACGGGATTCAAGGCCGTCATGGGCTCCTGGAAGACCATCGCCACACGCCTCCCCCTGATGGGCTGGAGCTGGGAATCCCCCAGGGAATAAAGGTCTTCCCCCTTGAACCAGGCGTGGCCGCAGGTCAAGCGACCCGACGGCCTGGGCAATAGCCCCAGCAGGGAAAGGGCAGTGAGGCTCTTCCCTGAGCCGCTCTCCCCCAACAGGGCCACCATCTCCCCCGCCTTGAGGGAAAAGGAAACCCCCTCCACAGCGGGCACAAGCTCCCTCCCTTGCTGAAAGGATATCCCCAGGTCTTCTACGGTGATGCGAATCTCTTCTCCGTCCATAGGGACGATAACGTAATCCGGCTTTGAAAACTGTCCCCCGGTTTCCTGGATTTTTGCCCTCCGTGTGCGCCTTGCATTCAACACGGAGGGCACGGAAACCGCCCTGCGGGCGGCACGGAGGACACGGAAGGGGCGTGGGGCGTCAAGGCGCTTTGCGCCTGCCTTGCGACGTTGCAGGGGGGCTGCAGGGAAGGAAACGCCCTGCCGGGCACCCCCTCCCCGCATTTCCCCTGCGACGTCGCGTCATCGCCGG
>JAEDNB010000046.1 GCA_016302725.1 Lentisphaeria bacterium | reverse complement strand
GGTCATGAGCCACTTGTCGGAATCGGGCATTTCGGGGGAGATGGAACGGCGGTTGGCGGGGCTGTTGTCGTAGTCCAGTCCGGCCCGCAGGACCCACTTGTCGGTGAGCTGGTACTCGGCGCCCAGGTGGTAGGTCCACACGTCATGCCATTTGCGGGGGTTCTTGGCGGTGCCGGGGCGGTCGCTGCCGGGGTATTTGTCGAAGCAGAGGTCGAGGGACTTGTAGCTGGACCACTGGGTCCAGGTGGCGTCGAAGAGGAAGGTCCAGCGGTCGAGGGAATTGTTGCGAATGCCCAGGGCCAGGTAGGCGGGCATGTCGATGCTGGCGTGGGCGTCAGCCCCCTGGAACTTCAGCATGCCGCCCATGTAGCTCTTGTAGCGGAACTTGTTCTCTCCCTCGAAGCGCATGTGGATGCGGCTCTGGTACTTGGCGCCAAAGGCCCAGGCGTCGTTGAATTTGTAGTACATGGCCAGGAAACCGCCCAGGCCCACGGCGTCCGCGGTCATGTAGTTCTTGTTGTCCTTCAGCCCATAGGGGAGCTTGATGTAGTTGGCCAGGCGGGCGACGCCAATGGAGACGTTGGGACCGGCCGCCACGGAAAGGTTGTCGTTCACCTTCCAGGTGACGCTGGGGGTGATGTAGCAGACCCGCAGGCTGGTGAAGGTGGCCAGGGTGCTCAACTGGCTGTCCTTCTCCCACTGGGTGATCATCCCGTAGGGGGCGTTCACGGAGAGGTTCAGGCGGTAGTCCTCGCCCAGGGGCATGACCCCGTAGAAATACCCCATGAAACGGGGCTGGTCGTCCATCTTGTCCGTCTTGGCGCTGGTCTTGTATTCGCTGGAAAGGAAAAGGGCGGAACCGCCCGCCGTCAGGGAAATCCGGTCAATGTCCACCGTGGTGGCGGGGTTGTACCAGGGGGAGGAGTTGCCGGCGCGGGCAACGCCAGCACCGGCCAGCCCCAGCATCTCCGCGGAACCCTCGGAGTACAACTGGAAGCCGCCCCCAAGGCAAAGCCCGGCGGAAAGGGACAGCACAGACACAAGGATGAGTAGACTCTTTTTCATTGCTCTTTTGACTTGGATCCACGAACAAGGAAGACAACCGCGCCAGGGACATGAACGCCCCGGCCCGGATAATCCCAGCTTCCGGAATCCAATATCCTTTGCTTCTTCTGGGTGAACCCGGCCGACAACCCGACAGACCCCGAAGACACCCCGCGAAATCAACCGCAGGCGCAACGGCGGCCAGGACAAAGGAAACGGCCCAGGAGGAAAATCCCCTCGGACATCCCAAAGGGGATTGCGACACAATTCTAAAAAATGTTACAAGGGATACTATAGCCCTGTCCCCGCCACTTTCAAGACATTTTCCAAAAAAGTGTCGCATCTTTTCGGGGTGCCAAGGCGGCGCTGTGTTTTCCGTGGGTCCAGCCGTGGGGGAGTCCGGCGGTTCGCCTCCCATTCCTTGCCGTCCCGTGCCCCTTCGCACTTGCCGTTCTGTACCTCTTTGCATATATATTATCCCCGGCTTTCCCCTGGAGGGGGGGGGAGGCGTCCAACGGAAAGGAGCGTTTTGCATGACTGAGGAGAAGAAGGTCAAGGGTGTCGTGGATTTGGTATTTTTGCTGGATTCCACAGGGAGCATGCAGGAGTGCATTGATGGGCTGAAGGCCAACATCAAGCTATTTTTCGAGCGGCTGACCACCCGGGATGCCCAGAACCAGGTCCCCGTGCGGGAGTGGCGGGCGAAGGTGGTGGGCTTCCGGGACTATGACGACAATCCCCACAATTGGCTTGTGGACAATCCCTTCACAAGAAGCGTGGAGGACCTCTACGCCCAGTTGGACTCCCTGGTGGCCACCGGGGGAGGGGACATCCCCGAGTCCATGCTGGATGCCCTCTATGCCGTGGTGGAGCAGGAGGAGACCCCCGCCGGCGCCCCTCCGGAACCCGGGGCCTGGCGCTTCCGGAGGGAGGCCGCCCGGGCCGTCATCGCCTTCACCGACGCCCCCTTCAAGCCGGTCATCCACGCCCCCTTCGGACGGGGCGGCACCGTGGACGACGTCATCAACTGCATCATGGAGAAGCGGGTGCTTCTCACGGTGGTGACCCCCTTCCGCTACGTGGACGACCACGACCAACTGCGGGAGTTCGACGATATGCACGTGCTGGCGGAGGCGGACAAGGCGGAGTACCTCCCCCTCAAGGATGCGGCGGGGGAGACCCTTTCCCTGGCCTCCTTCGCCCAGGACAGGGAGGTCATCACCCGCCTTTTGACCAAGCTGGCCAAGACGCTTTCCAAATCCGTGGAAACCCAGGCGTTGTGAACAGGGACGGGAGGAACGAGGGATGGGAACTTGCCTAAGTCCAGGGGACCGGGTCTCCCGGTACCGCATCGAGGAACTGCTGAACGACGGCGCCTACGCGGTGGCCTACCGGGCCACGGACACCACCGCCTCGACACGCCCCACGGTCTTCCTGAAGCAGTATAAAAGCCCCTCCGTCCGCTCCGGATGGTATCGGGGATACATTGCCTACGAGGAGGAGATCCGCTTCCGCATCGAGACGGGCGGGCTGACGGAGAAGACCTGCCGCTTCCTTGACCTCTTCGAGAGCCGCGACGCAGGGCAGCGGGCCTACTACCAGGTCTTCGAGTTCATGGAGCGGGGACGGGAACTGGCCGCGCAACTGGAAGACCCCGCCTTCCGCTGGGAGCAGAGGTGGACCTTCGCCAAGCTCATGCTCTCCACCCTCCACCAACTCCACGAGGCGGGAATCGTCCACTGCGACTTGAAGCCCGAGAACCTCTACCTGGTGGAAACCCCCGCCCTCTCCACGGGATACCGGCTGAAGGTCATCGACTTCGACCATTCCGTGCTGGCGGACCGGGAGGCTCCCTGGAAGGGATATGAAAACTATGCCGGCACCCCCGGATATCTCTCCCCCGAACACCTCCGGGGAGAATGCCCCGTCAAGGCCTCGGATGTCTTCACGGCCGGACTGCTCCTGCAGGAACTCCTCTGCCGGGAGGGACACCCCTACTCCCTGGGGGACACCGACCTCTACGCAGAACAGGCCCTGCGCTTCGCCGCACCTCTCCCCACCTTGCGCCAAAGCACGGGAAACACAGGGGACGACCAGGCCCTCGCCTCCCTCTTCCGCCAATGCCTGGATCCCGACGCCAGCCTCCGCCCCACCATGAAGGAACTCCACCAGGCACTCCTCCAGGCGGGAAAGGGGACGCTCTCCTCCCTCGCAAGCCCCTCCAGGGAAGAGGCGCCGGAAGAGAACAAGGAAGCGGCTGCGCCCCCTGCCGCCATCCAGTGGCCTCCCGTGCCGCCCGCCCTGGAGGGGACAGGAGGAGGGAATGGGCCGGTGCCCCTGAAGCGCCGCCCTCCCATCCCCCCCTCCCTCTCCCCCTGCACGCCCCTCCCCCGTCCCGACCCCCTCCCTCCCGCAGCGCCTCCTCCGCCTCCTGCGGCGCCCCGTTTCCATGCCGTGGTGGAGGAGAGCGGGGCAAAGGAGGAGGCTGCCGGCAGGGAGCCCTTCGCCCCTCCGGCTGCCGGCGCGCCTTCGTCCCCCGGGGTTTGCGGGTTGCGGCTCACCTCCCAGGACGGACGCAGCGCCCTCCTGCATCTCCAGACTGCGGTGGGCAAGCGCTTCATGGGTCGCTTTGGGGAGGACGCCAAATACTACTCCGATGTCCAATACACCCTGTATCCGGAGGGCGGTCAATGGCATGTGGCTCCCAATGGGGCGGCGCAGAACCAGACCCTGCTGAACGGGCGTCCCCTGGAGGGGGCTCAGCCCCTGCGGGAGGGGGATGTCCTGTGTGTGGGGAACTACGCCAGGGGCGTCACCAAATTGCCGTTGGTCGTCTCCTGGTCCACCGGCGACCATCCGTAGCAGCGGGGAGTCCCCTGCCCCTTTTCCATGGCCATGCCCATCCCTTCCCCCATCTACCGGGAAATCCCCTATCCTGAAGAGGCGTTGGCGCTTTTCCGCCGGGAGGGCGCCGCCCCCCGGTTTCCCTGGCGCCCTCCGTCCCCTCCCTCCCCGGTGCGCCTGGTGGAACATGCTCCCCCATCGGCGGGGCCGGTCTTTTTCCTGGGGGATGTCCACGGGGACCTTCTGGCGCTGCTGGGGGTCCTTGCCGCCATCCGCTCCCTGGCTCCCGGAGGCGGCCGCATCGTGTTCCTGGGGGATGTGGTGGACCGGGGGACGGATTCCCTTGCCTGCCTCCAGAGGATATCCTCCTGCCTTTCCGACCCCCTCTTTCCCGTCACCTTCCTCCTGGGGGACCATGAGGAGGCCCTCTCCTGGGAGCGGGAGGGGGGGAGGCTCCGCTCCTCCGTGAGCCACGCCAATTTTGCGGAGGAGTCCATGGGGCTTCCCGGGGTGCGGAAGTGGGGGCCTGCCCTGGTGGAGTGGCTGCAGGGGCAGCCCCGGGCCCTCTTCCTTCCCCAGGGGCTCTTCGCCGCCCACGGAGGAGTCCCCCAGCAAGACTTGCTTCCCCTCCTGAACTCCCCGCAATCCCTGGAACTCCCCCAGGTGCAGCAGGATTTCCTCTGGAACCGGCTGACGGACGCACGGCGCAAACGCCCCGGCAGATTCGGGCGGGGCACGGAGTTCGGCCGGGAAAATCTCCGGGAGTTCTGCCAGGCGGCAGGGGGCTTCCTGGAGGAGAGGCCACGCCTCCTTCTCTGCGGACACCAGCATCCCTTCCCGGGATGGCAATGGATTGTCGCCGACGAGGCGGAGGGCATGGCGGCCCTCTGCCTGGCAACGACCTTCCAGCGGGTGCCTGTGCCCGGGGAATCCCCCTGGGGCGTCCCCTGTTTCGCCCGCTACCTGCCCCCCGCCCCCGGGGAACGGGCCACGGGAAAGGACCTGGCGGTCTTCGGAATGCGGCCCCCGGGGGGCGGCGCAGAAGGGCCTGCGGAGGCGGGGAGGGCTTGCCCATGACTTCCCTGGACAAGGAGGCCCTCCTGGTTTCCCAAAGGGGGGAGGAGGTCGGGCCGCTCTCCCTTGCTGAAGTGGCCTGGTTGAACCAGAGGGGGTATCTCCACGACAACGACCAGGTGCGGCGCAGGGAGGACGGGGCGCCCCTGGGGGATGTCTACCAGGTGGTGAACCTGGGGTTGAAGGCGGGGATTCCCCTCCCCATGAATCCCTTTGCCGTCACCTGCATGGTCTGCGGAACCCCCTTCACCGCCCAAGAGGTGGATACTCCTGTCTGGTGCCCGGATTGCGGAGAGGAACTCTCCCCCGGGGAACTGCGCCGCCAGGCCCAGGGGCGCCCCCGGCGCAATTTCGTGCTGGGGGGGCGCCGCCTCACGGCCATGCGGGGCCACGAGTGGGCCTGCCTCCTGGGGGAGCAGCCCCACTTCTCCCGCCTGGCGAAATGGGAGCGCCTCCGGGGGGAGGACTGGACCCGCCTCCTGCGCCTTCAGCCCGCCCTGGCTTCCCATTGCCGCTGGTGGACCCTCTCCCCGGAGCAGTGGGCCCTCCTGGTGCGGGAGGGGGTGGTCCCCGCCGCCTGGGCGGAGTTCGCCGCCTTGCCCCCCGGGGAGCAAATCGCCCTCCTGCCCGGCCAGCCGGACAAGGAACCCTTCGCCTCCTATGATAAATTCACCTGGGAGCAGTGGAAGGAGGTCCTGTGGAAATGCCCCGGCCTGGTGGGGCGCCATGGGGAGTGGCGCCGCTTCTGCACCCCCCGCGTCTGCCGTCAACTCTTCCAGGACCCCCAGGTCCCCAGGGAATGGAAGGCCCTCCTGCCCGCCGAGGAACTCTCCGGCCAGGAGTGGCTCGCCCTGATGGAACAGGATTTCTCGCTGGCGGAGTTCTGCCCCTGGCAAAGCGTGGTGCGGGCCATCCGCCGCCCCGCCTCCGCCGCCCCGGCCCCCTGGGGAGGGAGAGGCCTTCCCCAGCCTCCCCGGGACTGCCGGGCGGAATACCCCAGGCTCTGGGAAGGACGCCAGGAACTCTGGAAAGCCTGGGGTGGCAAGGCCATGGCCGCCCTCTCCCGGCAGGACCTCTGGGGCCTGGGGGATTTCCTGGGTTGGGAGGCATGGATTCC
This sequence comes from Lentisphaeria bacterium, assembly GCA_016302725.1. Classification (GTDB taxonomy): domain Bacteria; phylum Verrucomicrobiota; class Lentisphaeria; order Oligosphaerales; family Oligosphaeraceae; genus UBA1724. The sequence continues at coordinate 6,627 of JAEDNB010000046.1, read as the reverse complement.
CCTGGACGGATGCCCCCGGCAGGAACTGCTGGAATTGCTGGCAAGGCACCCGGACTATGGCGACCTGCAGGGACTGTGGAGGACACTCACCCCCCAGGAGTCCCTCGCCCTCCTGGAAAAGGCCCCGGAACTGTGGGGACGCCTGTCCGTCAACCCCAGGGAAATCCCCCGCCCCCTCTGGGAACCGCTCTTCCAGGCGGCCAGGGGAAAGGAAGCGGCCGAGGCGGAATTGGCGGCACTCTATCCCCTGACATGGGAGGAGGCCTTCAACCTGGACGACCGGGGCATCCCCCGGCTCAGAAGACGAATCCTGGGGCGGCTGGGAATGGCCATGGCCATCGGCGTGGGCGCCCTCCTCCTTCTCCTTTCCTCCTGCTGACCACGCCCGCCGGCCAAGGCGGCGGGGAGGCGCCGGCCTGGGCTCACCAGGGAACCTCGGGCTTCTGGTCCATGGTGCGGTATTGGCTGGCCTCCGCCAGTTCCTCGTCCGTGATTTCCTCGTGCCCATTGAGGTCGGCGCAGGTGCGGGCGACCCGGAGGATGCGGTCGTAGGAGCGGGCGGAGAGATGCTTTGCCTCCAGTGCCTGGCGCATGAAGAGCTTCCCCCGTTCGTCCAGCCGGCAGAAGCGGTCCAAATCCGCCCCCTTGATGGCGGCGTTGTCCAGGATTCCTGTGTCCTGGAAGCGGTGGAACTGCCTGTCCCTGGCGGCCAGGACGATTTCCCGGAGTTCGGCGGAGGAGGGGCCCTGGTGGGGGCTCAAGAGGAGTTCCCGGGGGAGGGGGGGGACTTCCAGGTGGAGGTCGAAGCGGTCCAGGAGCGGGCCGGAGAGTCGTCCCCGGTAGGCGGCGACCTGGAGGGGGGTGCACCGGCAGCGGTGTTCCTGGGAACCAAAGTATCCGCAGGGGCAGGGGTTCATGGCGCCCACCATCATGAAACGGCAGGGGAAGGTGTAGGAGCCCGAGGACCTGGCCAGGGTGACGCATCCGTTTTCCATGGGCTGCCGCAGGGCCTCCAGGGTGTTGCGCCGGAATTCCGGCAATTCGTCCAGGAAGAGGACGCCCCGGTGGGCCAGGGTTACCTCCCCCGGTCGGGGGATGCCGCTTCCCCCGCCCATCAGGCCGGCGTCGGAGACCGTGTGGTGGGGGGAGCGGAAGGGGCGGTGCACCACCAGGCCGCTGCCCTGGGAAAGCAGCCCCGCGATGCTGTAGATTCGGGTGACTTCCAGGGATTCCCGCAGGGTCATGGGGGGCATGATGCCGGGGATGCGGTTGGCAATGAGGCTCTTCCCCACTCCCGGCTGCCCCACCATCAGGACATTGTGGCATCCGGCGGCGGCGATGAGGAGGGCGCGCTTGGCGGAATCCTGCCCCTTCACATCCCGGAAATCCAGGCGTCCCTGGAGCGCGTTGCGGAAGAGGCTGTCCACATCCACGGTGGTGGGGGTGGCCTCCTCCAGGGCGGCCAGGAGTTTCCTTGCCTGGGAGAGGCTGCCGGCTCCGTAGACCTTCATGCCGGAGACCGCCGCCTCACGGGCATTTTCCAGGGGGAGGACCATCTGCTTCAGGCCCAAGGATTTTGCGTGCATTGCCAGGGGAAGGGCGCCCCGGATGGGGCGGATTTCCCCGTTGAGGGCCAGTTCCCCCACCACCATGGTTTCCTCCAGCACCCGGCGGGGGAGTTGGTTGCGGAAGGCGCACAGGCAGAGGGCGATGGCCAGGTCGTAGAGGCCGCCGGTCTTCCGCAGGCTGGCGGGGGCCAGGTTGACGGTGGTCACGCCGGTGGGGATGGGGACGCCGTTCATGGAGAGGGCGGTCCTGACGCGGTCCCGGCTTTCCCGCACAGCCGCGTCCGGCAGCCCGATGAGATTGAAATGTGGTTCCTGGAGAGGTTCGGGGGTGTCCCGGTCGTAGGCGTTCACTTCGATTTCCACCGTCTCCACATCCACTCCCTGGATGGTTCCGCTCAATGTCCTGGTAATCATCTCTCCTGCTCCTTCGTCGGGCTGGCTCTCTGCAATTGTCGTTCCATGAGGCCGGGAAAGGGAAATTTCCGGGGCGGGGACCCCGAGGCCCCCGGGAAGGGCTACAGTTTTCCGACGCCCCCTCCCCGCCGCCGGAACGCCCGCCGGTCTCATGGATTTCCGTTACTATACCGGGGGGCTTCCCCAAGGGTCCTCCCGGGGCGGCAAATGCCTGATAGTCATGGCCCCGCCCGGGAATTCCCGCCCCCCTTCCCGAAAAGAGGAGGGGCACTTGCGCGGAAAAATGGGGCGCCAAGGCGATGGTTTGCCCGGCAACAGTGTAAGATTCGCCCCGGAACCTTTTAGTACGGTGACGACGATAGTAATTTCCTTCCCCAGGGGGCTCCGCCGTGTGCCGCGGAGCCGCAATCCCGCCTCCCCGCGCCAGCGTGGACGCGGGGCGGGGGAAGGCTTGTCAAGGAGTGTTGGCAATGGCTTTTACCACCAAGAAATCCATGTTGGCCCGGGTCCGGCGGGGGGATGAAATCTCCTGGAAGGAGTTCTACGACACATACCGCCCGCTGATTTACCTGGTGGGGAAGGACTGCGGACTGGAGCCCGCGGAGAACGAGGAACTGGTGCAGAATGTGATGTGCGAAATCTTCCGGAAGGACATCGTGGGGAAATACGATCCCGACCACGTGCCCGACCATGTCTCCTTCCAGCACGACGAATCCAAGGGGCGCTTCCGCCACTATTTCCGGGGAATCGTCCGGAACCAGGCCCTGAAAATCTACCATAGCCGCTGGAGTTTCAAGATGCTGGAGGAGGTGCCCGAACCGGTCTATTGCCAGCGCTTCGACACCTCCTGGAACGACAACTGGCGCAGCCATGTGCTGAACCAGGCGATGACGGAACTCCGCCAGAGGGTGCGCCCCTCCACCTACTCCGCCTTCGAACTCTATACCCTCCAGGAACGCCCGGTCAAGGAGGTGGCGAAAGTCCTGAACCTTTCCGTGGATTCCGTCTACGTTGCGAAGAACCGCTGCGTGGCGGCATTGAGGCAAATCATCGCGAAAATCGAGAAGGAAGAAAAATGAGACACTACACAGAAGACGAACTGGAACTTTTCCGTCACAAGGAAATGTCCGTCCTGGGGCGCATCAACTGCGCGTCCCACCTCAAGGAATGCCCCGCCTGTGCAAAGCTGCTGGCGGAACTGGAGGAGAATGACAAGCTGGTCCAGGAAGTGCGCAATAGCATGGAGAGTTTCCAGAGCCAGGAGGCGACTCACCGGAAGCAGGCATAGCGCCGCTTTCCCCGGGCGCCGGGGAAGCAGGGGGGGATGATATTTTCGCGGGGGGGGTCAGAAGCCCAGGGTGAGCTGCCGGGGGAGGGAGTGCTTTCGCAGCTCCTCGTCAAAGGCGTGGATTCCCTCCTCCTGGCACAGGGCTTCCAGGAGGGGCCAGTCCGGGGCGTGCCGCCGCAGGGTCTCCAGGCCTTCCCAGCCCTCCGGCGGGGTGTCGTCCAACTGCACCAGGTCCCGGTTCTGGAGGAGGCGTTCCCGGTTTTCCCGCAGGCTGGCCTTAAGCTTCCCCTCGGGCATCTCCTCCAGGTGTTCCAGGAGGGCGTCGATGGAGCCCCATTGCTGGAGGAGCCGGGCGGCGGTCTTGGGGCCGCACCCGGGGATGCCGGGGATGTTGTCCGCCGTGTCCCCCAGGAGGGCCAGGAAATCCCGCAACTGGCAGGGGGGGACGCCGTGCTTTTCCTGGATTTCCCGTTCCCCCAGGGTTTGCCAGCGGCCGCCCTTTTCGGGCTTGAGAATCTGCACCTGGCCGTCCTGGACCAGTTGGCCCAGGTCCTTGTCCGCAGTCAGGATGGTGACGGGCGTCCCCTCCCGCCGGGCGGCGATGGCGGCCAGCAGGTCGTCGGCCTCGAAGCCCTCCCGTTCCAGGAGCCTCCATCCGAAGGCCTGTGCCCAGCGGCGGATGCGGGGGACCTGGCAGCGCAGTTCCTCGGGCATGGGGGGGCGCTGTGCCTTGTATTGGGGAAGCAGGGCCGTGCGGCGGACGCATTTCCCGCAGTCGAAGACCAGGGCGCCGTATTCGGCGGGGAACTCCTTGTCCAATTGGAGCAGGAGCCTGGCCATGCCATAGAGGGCGTTGGTGGGCGTCCCCTGCCCGTTGGAGAGGGGGGGGATGGCGTGGAAGAGCCGGAATATCTGGGAATAGGCGTCGACGAGGAGGATCCTGGCCATGGGGCAAGAAGCGGGGCTCTGGGTGGGGTGGGGGAAAATCAGGCGTCCTCGCCCTCCGGGGCCTCCTTCTCCCTGGGGGAGCATCCCCGGATGACAATTACCGCCTCGCCCTTGGGGGGGGCCTCCTGGAAGCGTTGGGCCAGCTGGGAGAGCGTCCCCCGGAGGGTGCGCTGGAACTGCTTGGTCAGTTCCAGGCAGACGGCGGCCTGCCTGTCCCCCAGGACCTCCCGGGCCTCCCCCAGGAATTTTCCCACGCGGAAGGGGGATTCGTAGAAAATCAGGGTATGGCGGGAGGCGGCGTCCTCCTCCAGGAAGGCCCTCCTGTGCCCGGGCTTCCGGGGCGGAAAGCCCTTGAAGAGATAACTGGAGGGAGGGAGCCCGGAGGCGATGAGGGCCAGGGGGGCGGCACTGGCGCCGGGAATCACGTCTATCTCGTGGCCGGCGGCGATGGCGGCCGCCACGGCGGGATAGCCCGGGTCGCTGACCAGGGGATAGCCGGCATCGCTGCAAAGCCCCACCTTCTTCCCCTGGTCCAGCCATTCCACAATGCGCCGGGCCATGGCCCTCTCGTTGAATTCGTGGTTCGCCACGTAGAGCGCCGGGCGGGGGATGCCCAGGAGGCTCACCAGGTTCCCCGTATGCCGGGTGTCCTCGCAGCAGAGGATTTCCTGGGCGGAGAGGGCCTCCCGGGTGCGGGGGGAGACATCCCCCAGGTTCCCGATGGGGGTGGCGATGACCGTCAGGGTTCCCATGGGGGCCGGCGTCAGCGCAGCTCCACGCCCAGTTTCTTCACCAGCCCCTGGCGGAGTTTCTCCTGGAGCTGGTTGACCTCGTCATCCGTGAGGGTGCGTTCGGGGTCCTGGTAGGTGACGGTATAGGCCAGGGAGCGCTTCCCCTCCCCCAGCACCTTGTCGTCCTGGAAGAGGTCGAAGAGGGTGACCTGGGCCACCTTCTCGATTTTCAGGGAGCGGATGGCGTCCACCACCTGCTGGTTGGTAAGGGAGGCGGGGGCAATGAAGGAGATGTCCCGCTCCACGCCGGGGAAATGGGGCAGTTCCTGGAATTTCCGGGCGGGATGGGGGGCGCTGGCCACGGCCTCCACGTCGATGAGGGCCAGGAAGAGGGGGTTGCGCAGGCGAATGCCCTTGGTGAGGGAGGGGGCGGCGGCGCCCAGATAGGCCAGGGTCTTCTTGTTCTTGGCCACGATGCGGGCGCAGGCGCCTTTCTGGAAGGCGGGATGCTCGGCCGCCTCGCAGCGGGTGAAGCCGGCCAACTGGCAGTCGTCCAGGTAGTCCTCCACCATTCCCTTCAGGTCGTAGAAATCCACCGCTTCGGCCTTCTCTTTGCCATAGCGCTCGGGATGGCGCCGCCCCGTCAGGGCGATGCCCGCCTGGAGGCGCTCCACGGGGGAGCCGTTCTCCAGGAGGAAGACCCGGCCCATCTCGAAGAGGGAGAGGTCGTGCTGGTTGTGGGCCACGTTGTGGGCCACGACCTGGAGGAGGCCCGGCAGGAGGGTGGGGCGGAGGAAGGCGGTGTCCTGGGAGATGGGGTTGGAGACCTGGAGGAGCTGCTGGGGGGCCAGGCCGGTGCCCGCCAGGCACTGGGCCTGGGACCACAGGGTGTAGTTCATCACCTCGTCCAGCCCCAGGGCCATCAGGCGATGGCGGGTGCTCTCCTGGAGGAGGTAGCAGTCATCCTTGGCGCTCCCCCCCAGGGCGGCCACGGGGGTCGCCTCGGGGATGGCGTCCAGCCCCGTCATCTGGGCCACTTCCTCGGCCAGGTCCACGGGGGCGTGCAGGTCGAATCTCCACCAGGGGGTCTGGACGGTGACCTGGTCCTCCTCCACGCGGGTCACCTGGATGCCCCTGCGGCGGAGGAGGTCGGCCACCTGGGCGGCGGTGAGCTCCAGGCCCAGGAGGGCGTTGATGCGGCTGGCGCTGGCGGTGATGGTTTCGCTTTGCCAGGGCCTGGGATAGCAGTCCAGGGGGTCCCCCACCTGGGTGGCTCCCGCCAGCTGGCAGAGGAGGCTGGCGGCGCGTTCGCTGGCCAGGGCGCTGGTCTCGGGGGCGACTCCCCGCTCGTAGGTGTAGCTGGCGTCGGTGGCCTTCCCCAGGTTGCGGGAGGAGAGGCGGATGTTGGTGCGGTCGAAGGCTGCCGCCTCCAGGAGGACGGTGGTGGTCTTTTCGGTGATCATGGAGTTTTCGCCGCCCATGATTCCCGCCAGGGCCACCCCCTTCTCGGCGTCGGCGATGAGGAGGTTTTCCGGGGTCAGGGTCAACTTGGTGCCGTCCAGGGTGGTGATGGTCTCCCCGTCCTTCGCCCGGCGGACGATGATTTGACGGCCTGCCAGTTCATCCAGGTCGAAGGCGTGGAGGGGCTGGCCGTATTCCAGCATGATGTAGTTGGTGA
>JAEDNB010000250.1 GCA_016302725.1 Lentisphaeria bacterium | reverse complement strand
GTTCCCTGGAGGCTCCACCTCCCTCCTTCAGGACGGGAAGAGGAACTTCTGTTCCTCCCCCCCAAAAAAATCCTCACTTTTTCCCCGGAAGGACTTGGTTTTGGGGAAAAGTTTCCTATACTTACTGCACATACGGATTAGCGAAGGGATTGATCCCGCCGCCGCCGTCCCTTTTTCTTCTTTGGAGAGCCCCGTGGGAAGCCCCTTGGGCAAGGCCGAGGAAGAGCCGGGGTTGGTTTTCCCTCTTTTCCGCCCTCTCCTTGGTTCCCTGGAGGCTCCACCTCCCTCCTTCAGGACGGGAAGAGGAACTTCTGTTCCTCCCCCCCAAAAAAATCCTCACTTTTTCCCCGGAAGGACTTGGTTTTGGGGAAAAGTTTCCTATACTTACTGCACATACGGATTAGCGAAGGGATTGATCCCGCCGCCGCCGTCCCTTTTTCTTCTTTGGAGAGCCCCTTGGGCAAGGCCGAGGAAGAGCCGGGGTTGGTTTTCCCTCTTTTCCGCCCTCTCCTTGGTTCCCTGGAGGCTCCACCTCCCTCCTTCAGGACGGGAAGAGGAACTTCTGTTCCGCCTTTTTTTGCTTCTTGCCCATGATCACCATGAAGGAAATCGGAGTGCTCGCCTCGGTGAGCCAGCCCACGGTTTCCCTGATTCTCAACGGTCGGGGCGAGGAGTTTCGCATCAGCGAAGAGACCTGTCAGCGGGTGCTCCGGATTGCCCGGGAGCACGGATACGAGCCCAACCTGCTGGCCCAGGCCATGCGCACGGGAAGCACCGGCATCGTGGGCATCCTGATCTCCCGGAACTCCCTGCAGCAGATCGCGGAACAGCATGGTCTGGTGCAGGAAATCATGCAGATCCAGGCCGCTTTTCTTCTCCACGACCAACGGGTGATGCTGGAGGCCATCAGCGACGATGACTGCCAACGCCTCCAGATGCCCAGAATCCTCACCTCCCGTCTGACGGACACCTTCATCCTCTGCCAGAACTTCCAGGATGAGTCCATGGGAGAACGGTACATCCAGGAACTCCAAAAGTCCGCCCGGCGAATCATCCTCCTGGACGACATCATCACCTCCATCGATGCCACATCCGTCACCGTGGACGACCGGAAGGCCGGCATCGACGCCGCCGATTATCTCTGGAAATTGGGGCACCGCTCTTTCGGCGTCATCTCCTGTCAGGAAAGACGCTCCGCCCTGGAATTGCGGATGGACGCCTTCCAGGAACGGATCCAAAGCCTCTCCCAGGGAACCGCCACCCTCCACCGGGTGAACCTGGGAGACCGATGGTGCCTCTCCTGCGGAGAACAGACCACCGCCAAACTCCTCCAGCAGGCCAACCCCAGACCCACCGCCATTTTCGCCGCCAACGATTTCTTCGCCTACGGAGCCGAAACGGAACTCCTCCGACAGGGATTCCGCATTCCCCAGGATATCTCCCTCCTGGGGGTGGGAGAATGGTACGGAGCCTGCAACGCCAAAATCCCCATCACCACCATCTCCGTGGAACTGCCCCGGAAAATCCAGACCCTCCTCCAACTCTGCCAGGAAAAAATCCCCCAAACCCGCAAGAAGAGAGAGCTGAAACTGGTGGGAATGCTCCAAGTCCGGGGCACCACCGCACCCCCGCCAAAACAACCCTGACCCCACAGGACACGGCTTTTCTCTTCTTTTTTTCCTCTTCCTGCTAATACGTTTTTGTTGCCGGAGGGGCGGAAGGGAAGGAGGCCCCTCTTTCCTCCCCCGGGAAATCCCCCTTTCTCCGTTTTTTTCTTTGTCCTAGGCTAATTCGTTTTTGCCTACCTGTTTTCCATGTCCTACACCCCCTCCCCCTATCTGAAAGAGCGCTATTTCTGCCGTGAGATGCCCCAGGGATATTTTTCCCTGGTTCCGGCGGGGACGTTGCGCCAGACTCCCTTTCCCTCCGCGAGTCGTCACAATGCCTGCTGGGATTTTCTCCTGTGTCGGGACGGGGTGACGGGCTATGTGGCCCTTTGCGGAGAGTTGTCCCAGCCTTTGTGCGCCCGTCTTTTCCGCTATGACACCCGTTCGGGGGAGCTGACCTTTCTCTTTGACCTGGGGCAGGTCTTCTGTGTCAACCCCCGGGAGATTCCCCCGAGCAAGATTCACACGAGCCTGGCGGAGTTGCCGGACGGGCGGATTGTGATGACCACCCACACCACCGCCCGGAGTCCCCGGCATCCCTACTGGCTCTTTGACTCCTACTTTGAGCATCTCCACGAGGGCTATGCCGGCTCCCACGTGTTGATCTACGATCCCCGGGACGGGAAGGTGTCCAACCTG
>JAEDNB010000249.1 GCA_016302725.1 Lentisphaeria bacterium | reverse complement strand
AAACCTCCGTGGTCTCCGTGCCGCCCGCAGGGCGGTTTCCGTGCCCTCCGTGTTTAAAATCTCTGTGCCCTCCGTGTTTAACCCCGTGTTTATAGTTTAGGGTGTGCGCGGTCGTAGACTTCGATGAGGCGGGAGATTTCCAGGTGGGTATAGATTTGCGTGGTGGCCAGGTTGGCGTGCCCCAGGAGTTCCTGGACGGTGCGCAGGTCTGCCCCGGCGGCCAGGAGATGGGTGGCGAAGGAGTGCCGGAGTTTATGGGGGGTGACCTCGGCGGGCAGTCCTGCGGCGGCCACATACTTTTCAAAGGGGCGCTGGACGGAGCGTGGGGTGAGTCGTTCCCCCCGGTAGTTGACGAAGAGGGGTCCGGGGGCGTCCCGTTCTCCCAGTCCCAGTTGCTGGCGTCTTTCCAGATATCGTTTCAGGGCCTGTGCGGCCAGGGTGCCCATCATGCAGAGGCGTTCCTTCTTTCCCTTTCCGTGGACCAGGAGGAGGGACTGGGGGAAATCCACCTCTTCCCGGTTGAGCCCCACAGCCTCGGAGATGCGCAGTCCCCCTGAGTAGATGACCTCCAGGATGGCCCGGTCCCGGAGTCCCAGGAACTGGGGGTCTCCGTGGGGGTTCCCGCCGGGCGCCGCCTCATCGGCGGCGTGTTGCAGCCAGTATCGCTCCGGGGTTTCCAGCAGGAGTTTCACCTGCTCCACGGTAAGCGTCACGGGCAGGAGGGAGGGGCGCTTCAGGCCCCGGAGCAGATGGAAGGGGTCTGCGGAAATCCAGCCCTCTCCCAGGAGAAAATGGAAAAAGGCCCGCAGGCTGGAGAGCTTCCGGTTGACGGAGGTGGCCTTCTCCCCTGCGCCGGAGAGCCCCGCCACAAAGTGCCGGGCCATTCCCGGGGTGACTTCCCCCCAGGGGTAGCCCGCCTCCCCCCCAGGGGACAGGTCGGGGGTGCTGTGGAGGAAATGGGCCACATCCTGGAAATACCCCTGGATGGTGCGCGGGGAGGCCTGGCGCTCTCCCCGCAGATAGGTGAGAAAGGCCTCCATGGAGGGATCCCGGGAGAGAAGGGAACGCTCCCGGGAGAGGTCGACGGCGGCGGGACGGGGATTGGCCATGGAATGGGACGGACGGGGAAGGAAGGCTCAAGGACGCCGGGCGGCTGCCTCCAGGACCTCCTGGATGGCGTCGATGGCCTGGGCCGTGGCCTGGGGATGGGCAAAGTCCCCCAGCCGCCGGGCGGCTTCCTCCATTGCCTGGGGGGCGTCCAGCCACTCTCCCAGGCTCTGGGAGAGGACCTCCGGCGTGGTACTGGACTGGGGCAGGAGGATGGCCGCCCCGGAATCCGCCAGGGTCTTGGCATTCCAATATTGGTGGTTGTCCTTGGCGGAGGGCAGGGGGATGAGGAAGGCGGGCTTCCGGAAGAGGGCCAGTTCGCAAAGGCTGGAGGCCCCCGCACGGCAGAGAACCCCATCCGCCGCCTGGTAGCATCGCTGGATGCGGGAATCCGCCCGGCAGATTCGGGCGGCAATCCCCGCCTCCCGGCAGGCCTCCTCCAGGGTGCCATTGTCCTCTGTGCCCGTGAGGCAAATCAACTGAAGGGCGTCGGCGCGTTTCGCCAGGAGGGGCAGGGCTTCCTGCACCAGGCGGATGATGGCACGGGCACCCTGGCTCCCCCCAAAGACCAATAGGGTCCTCTTCCGGGACGAAAGCCCCATGGACTCCAGCAACGCCTCCCGCTCCGCACCCCCCAGGGGATTCCGTGCCGCCTCCAGCAACGCCTCCCGCAGGGGCATGCCCACCACCCGGGAGGAACTCCCCTTCAACTGCCCCTCGTTGGACAACGGCAGGGAAAGGAGTATCAAATCGGCCTTCCGGGCAAAGAGCCGGTTGGCCTGCCCCATGTAGGTGTTGCCCTCGTGGAGAATGAGGGGACCGCTTTGACGAGACCAGCAAAAACAAGGCACCACCGCCGTGAAGGAACCCATGCTCAAGAGCCCATCCCCGGACAATTCCCGGAAAACCCGCCTCACACGCAGACAGCAGGAGAGAAACCGGAAGGGAAACAGCAGGAGCTGCCCCAGGGTCCGGGGCACACGCACACTGGGTATCTCCCGGCAGGAAAGCCCACACTGAAGGACCGCCTCCTCCTGCTCCAATGCCTGCTGACCCGATAAAAGCAGGGTCACACGACCCCCACGGGAGGAAAATTCCCTGGCCAATGCCAGGGCAGGATAAAAGTGGCCGCCTGTGCCACCACTGCAAATGATGAGGTGCGACATGGAAAAAACAGTAGATTTCTAGATTTCTAGATTTCTAGATTTCTAGATTTCTAGATTTCTAGATT
>JAEDNB010000045.1 GCA_016302725.1 Lentisphaeria bacterium | reverse complement strand
CCACGCGCTGGGTGGCGGCGGAGACTCTGCTCTGCAATTCCTCTCGGGTCATGAATGTGTGTGGGTTGAGGGACAGGGAACGGGAAACGACAAGGGAGGGGGAAGGAGGGAAGGCGGTGGGCCGCCTCCCTGCCCTCCCTCTCCGGGAAAGGAGGGAAGAGGGGATAGTCCGGCGCGGGGCTATTTCAGCGTGTTGTCCACGCCGATGACCACATCGCTCTTGTCCTCCAGGGACTCCACGATGCGGCTGGAGGGGACCACCAGGTCCTTCTTCACGGCAATCTCCTCCCCGTTGCGGGCCAGGAACTCCTCGATTTCCTTGCGGTAGAGCGCCTTGACCTTGTGGCGGCGCACCTTGAGGGTGGCGGTCATGGTGCCGTCGTTCACGGAGAAGTCGGGGAGGATGAGCACGTCCTTGGGCTTCATGTAGCTGGTCAAGTCGGCGGTGCGTGCCTGGACATCCGCCTTCAGGAGCCGGTGGAGTTCCTCGGGGGAGTTCTTCTTCCGCACTTCCTCGGGGACGTTCACGCAGACGTAGACGCTCTTGCACTTTTCGCCGATGACCATGGCCTCGCTGACCAGGGGGGAGGCCTTCACGGCGTCCTCGATGGCCTCGGGATGGAGTTTCTCCCCGCCATAGGTGACAATCATGGAGCTGTTCCGGCCGTGGATGAAGAGGTATCCGTCCTTGTCCATGTGGGCCACGTCCCCGGTGTTGAGGTATCCGTTCTCCATGGTCTTGGCGGAGGCGTCGGCGTGGTTCCAGTAGCCCTGCATGACGCAGCGTCCCTTCACCAGGAGCTGGCCCCTGAGGTTCTTGCCCAGGTTTCCGTCCTCGTCCTTGAAGGTGTAGTCGCCGCCGAACTCCGGGGTGGCCCACTTCCAGATTCTGCCGCAGGAGCCCAGGCGGTAGTCGCCGATTTCATTGGAGGCCACCACGGGGGAGGCCTCCGAGAGGCCATAGCCCTGGAGGACGGGGATGCCCAGGAAGCTGTAGAAGCTCTGCACATCCAGGTCCAGGGGGGCGCCGCCCGCCACGAAGAAGCGGAGCTTGCCGCCCAGGGCCTTCCGGAATTTCCGGAAGACGAGGGGGTCGTAGAAGCAGTGGTGGTAGAGCATTCGGAAGAGGCCCCCGTTCCAGGACTTGCCCGCCGTGAAAATCCGGCTGGCGTTGTAGATGGCGTTCTCCACCAGCTTCTTCCGCCGGGGGGGCAGGGCGTCGATCTGCTTGCGCATGGCCGCCATCATCATGTCCAGGATGCGGGGCACCACCAGCATGACGGTGGCCTGGAACTTGGCCAGGTTCCGGGTGAAATCCGCCATCCCGTGGGCCAGCACGCAGCTGGCGCCCGCCCAGGGCACCGCCAGGATTTCGCAGGTGAGGGCGTAGGAGTGCCAGTAGGGCAGGAGGGAGGCCAGGGTGTCCGAGGGGCCCACGGGGAAGCAGTCCAGGGCGTTCATGGCGTTCCACCAGAGGTTGGACTGGCTGAGCATGACCCCCTTGGGCATGCCCGTGGAGCCGGAAGTGTAGATGAGCACCGCAATGGCCTTGCCCTCTTCCTCTGCCGTGGGGTAGTGGGGCTTCTCCACGGAAATCTCCCTGGCGGCCTCCTCCTCCGTGGCCAGGGGCAGCTTCTCCCAGGCCTCCACGGGAATCTCCCCCGCCGTCTCCCGGGCCTTCTTCAGGTAGGTCTCGGAGGACAGCACCAGTTTGGGGGAGCAGTCCTTCAGTACGAAGGACATTTCGTCATTGCCCAGGGTTTCGCAGACGGGGACGGCGATGGCGCCCAGTTTCCAGCAGGCGTAGAAGAAGCGGAAATGGTTGTCGCACTTGGCGGCGATGGCGGCCACCCTGTCGCCGGCCTGGATGCCCTTTTCCTGCATATACCTGGCCCAGGCGTCCACGTCCGCGTGGAGTTTGCGGAAGGTGACGGGATACAGTTCCTTGCCGTCGGAGACCTTCAGGACTACCCGGTCCGCGTGCTGGCGGCAGACTTCCCCGAACTTTTCAAAGAGGTGTTTGCAGTGCTGTTCCATAGGTGGGATGAAATAGGGAGAATGTAGCCGATGAAGGTCGCCCTGTCCACCATCGGCGGGACTTTTTCCCGGCCTTGGCCAGTTCTGGGGGCGCACAAAAAAAGGGCGCCAAAGCCGGGAGGAGGATTCCCCCGCGGTCTTGGCACCCCTTTTGCCCTCCCTGGTTTGGGAGTCCCGGTGGCGCAAAGAGACCCTATTTTTCGGATTCCGGGCGGCAGCCGGCTGCGTTGGGCGTGCCGCCCTCCTGGCGTCCCATTCCCGGGGGGATGCCTGGGCATTCCCGGGGGGGGGCTTGGCTGGCGGCGGCTTCTGGCGGCGGCGTGCCCGGAGCAGGCGTCCTAGGCCATCTTGGCCACGCGGGCGGCCAGGCGGGCCTTCTTGCGGTCTGCCTTGTTCTTGTGGATCACGCCGGTCTTGGCGGCCTTGTCCAACTGGCTGTAGCAGTCGCTGAGCTGGGTGATGGCGGCGGTCTTGTCGCCGGCGGCGATGGCGGCGTTGAGGGTCTTCTCGGATTCGCGGACCTTCACCTTGCGGGCACGGTTGTAGGTGTGCTTCCGGGCGTCGGCGCGCATGTGCTTGGCGGCGGAGGGCAGACGATGGGGTTTGGAATTCGCCATGTGAGACTTTTTCCTATGCTGGGTTCAATGTGGGTATGCGTTTATTCTTAATGGAAATATTGGGAAATCCGTTGCCTTGCCGCGGCCGGGGGCGGGTGGAAGGCGGCCGCAAGCCTGCCCGGACAGGGCGATTGGCAAGACCGGATAATATGCCACAGGATTCCCGATTTTCAAATCTCCATCGGGGGCACGGCCATAAGGGGCGGGAGTCTGGAGGTGTCGGGGGATTTCCCGGTTTGACGGGGTTGGCGGGCTAGCCTGCGGGCGTGGGGAAGGCCTCCTGGAAGAGCCGGTGGAGCGCCTTGTCCTGGTAGGGGTCGGGGGCCTGGGGGAGGAGCTCCTCGGGGCGGTAGGCGGAGTGGATGTCCAGGGCGAGGACCCCTCCTTCCTGAAGGAGGAAGGGGATTCGCCAGGTGCGGTAGGCCAGGGCGGCCGCCCCTCCCGGGCCGGGGGCCAGGCGGTGTCGTTTCGGGTCGTCGGGGGCCTCCCCCAGCTGTTCCCGGAGGAAGTCCCGGAGGCATGCCAGGCCATGCCCCTCAAGCCAGCGGAGCTTCTCCTCCAGGGCGGGGGCCAGGCGGACGGGGTATTCGGGCAGTTCCTGGCGGGTGGTCCAGCCCGCCAGGGCCTGGGGGAAGGCGTCGGCGTAGGGCAGGTAGGGCTTGATGTCCAGGACGGGGGTGCCGTCCAGAAGGTCGTGCCCCCGGAGGAGCAGGGTGCGCCCCCGGATTTCCAGGAGTTCCAGGCAGGAGAGGCCGATGGGGTTGGGGCGGTAGGGGGAGCGGGTGGCGAAGAGCCCCACCTTTTGGCGGGTATGCCTGGGGGGCTGGACCTTGGGGCGCCATCGCCCCCCGTTCTGGTGGAAGAGGAAGAGGAGCCAGACCCGGGAAAAGCCCTCCAGCCCCTCCAGGGCGGCCTCGAAGTTGTGGCCTGGGGCCAGTTCCAGCCAGCCCAGGTTCCCCCCCGCCAGGGTCCCCTGGCGGGGAACGTCGTAGGGATACCGGGCCTGGCAGTGGAAGAGGCCGATGGGGGTCAGGGAGAGGGGCGGCAGGGGCTGCATGGGGGAAGGGCGGACAGGGGTGTGCCCGCCCCGTGGGGGACGGGGGCATGCCCGGCTGGGCGGCAGGGGTGCGGAAAGGCCCCTCCGTGACATTTCAGGAGGCGGGAGCCTCGCACCGCAGGAATGGGGTTTACATTAATCGCCTTTCTCGGGACTGGCGCCGCCGCAAGGACGCGGACGGCCGCGATGCCTCTCTTTTTCCTATCCCCTTTCCGCTGTCCCGCAGCTCCCAGCAATGTCCACAGATTCCCAGAAGCGCATTTTCGCCGATTCCCTTGTCATCGGCTCGGGCCTGGCCGGCCTGACCGCAGCCCTGGAGGCCGCAAGGCATGGAAAGGTGCTGGTGGTCACCAAGGCGCGGGCGGAGGATTGCAACACCCGGTACGCCCAGGGCGGCATCGCCTGCGTCATGTCCGGGGACGAGGCCGCCTTCGAGGCCCATGTCCAGGACACCCTGGTGGCGGGGGCGGGGCTGTGCAAGCCCGATGTGGTCCGGGCCATCGTGAAGGCGGGGCCGGAACGGGTGCGAAACCTCCAGGAACTGGGATGCCACTTCACCCTGCAGAAGGAGGTGACCCCGGACGTACCCCCCGCCCAGGGCAATGAATTCCACCTGGGCAGGGAGGGGGGGCATTCCGCCCGGCGCATCCTCCATGCGGGGGACATCACCGGCGAAGAGGTCTCCGACGTGCTCCTGGCCCGCTGCCGGGAAAACCCCAATGTGACCCTCCTGGAAAACCATCTGGCGGTGGATTTGATTTCCACCCGCCATATCGACTGGCAGGGGGACAACGAATGCCTGGGGGCCTATGTGATGGACACCGCCACCCGGGAAATCCACACCGTGGTGGCCCGGCGCACCTTCCTGGCCACCGGCGGCGCCGGGAAGGTCTACCTGTGCACCTGCAATCCCGACGTGGCCTGCGGGGACGGCGTGGCCATGGCCTACCGGGCGGGGGCCGAAATCTCCAACATGGAGTTCTACCAGTTCCACCCCACCATCCTCTTCCACCCCCACGCCAAGTCCTTCCTCATCTCCGAGGCGGTGCGCGGGGA
The DNA here is from genome assembly GCA_016302725.1 of Lentisphaeria bacterium. Classification (GTDB taxonomy): domain Bacteria; phylum Verrucomicrobiota; class Lentisphaeria; order Oligosphaerales; family Oligosphaeraceae; genus UBA1724. Next base: position 8,189 of record JAEDNB010000045.1, on the reverse strand, counting down.
GGGCGCCATCCTGAAGATCCGGAAGGGCGGCGAATACGTCACCTTCATGGAAAACTACCACAAACTGGGGTCCCTGGCGCCCCGGGACATCGTGGCCAGGGCCATCGACAATGAACTGAAGCGCACCGGGCAGGAGTGCGCCTGGCTGGACATCCGCCACAAGTCCGAGGAGTTCCTGCGGGCCCGCTTCCCCAACATCTTCGCCCGGTGCCTGAAATTCGGCATCAACATGGCCAAGGACTTGATTCCCGTGGTGCCCGCCGCCCACTACTGCTGCGGCGGCGTGCGCACCGACGTGAACGGGGTCACCTCCGTGAAGAACCTCTATGCCATCGGGGAGTGCGGATGCACCGGGCTGCATGGCGCCAACCGACTGGCCTCCAACTCCCTCCTGGAGGCGGTGGTGGTGGCCAATTTCGCCGTGCGCCACGCTTTCTCCCAGCCGGAGCCAGCCCCCTGCGAAATCACCCCAGAGATGATTCCCGACTGGGAGTCCGGCAATGCGGTGGACTCCGACGAGCAGATTGTCATCACCCACAACTGGGATGAAATCCGCCGCCTGATGTGGGACTACGTGGGTATCGTGCGCAGCAACAAACGCCTGGAACGGGCCAAGAACCGCATCCGCATGATCCGGAAGGAAATCGAAAAGTACTACTGGAATTTCCTGCTGACCCCGGACCTGGTGGAGCTGCGCAACCTGGCCAGCGTGGCCGAGATGATCATCGACGCCGCCTCCGCCCGCCGGGAGTCCCGGGGCCTCCACTACAACCTGAATTATCTGCCCGGCGCCGACCCCTCCAGCCAGGGAAAGGACTCCATCCTCCGGATGCCCCAGAAGTTCGAACTCCGCTTCCAATAACCCAACCTCCACGCCCCCAAGCAAATCCCCCTGACAAGGAACCAAGACTATGTTGAGATGCCCGAAGTGCGGTACCGACAACCTCCTCAGCGCGGTCTTCTGCCGCGGCTGCGGAGAGCGCATGAACCTGGACGAAATCAAGCCCGACGATTTCCATGACCTGGGCAACAAGAAGGACTCCAACACCAAGCAGAACATCATCGGCGGCGCCATCATCGGCGTCCTCCTGGTGGCCTTCCTGGTGGGCTTCCTCTTCCCCAGCTGCGGCGCACTCTCCACCACCGAGGAGGGACAGAAGGCCGCCGCCGAAAAGTATCGCACGTCGCCCACCGCCACCTACACCGACCAGGAAATCACCGATTTCTGCAACTATATGCTCGCCCGCTCCACGGAGGAGGGCGACGGGCCCGCCGTCAAGCGGATCTCCGTGCGCTGCCAGGAGGACGGGAAGGTCAAGACCTATGTCCGGGCGGTCTTCTTCGGCTTCCTCCCCGCCACGGTCACCGTCACCTGCGATGTCTCCGCCTCGGATTCCGTGAGCCTCTCCGGGGGCGGCGTGAAGATTGGCCTCCTGCCCGTGCCTGAAGGACTGGAGGAGACCCTCTTCTATCCCGTGCGCAGCACCTGCAGTTCGGTGATGCGGGACGTGAACCAGAAGGTGAGGAAAGTCGAGGTGAAGGCAGGGGAGGCGACCATCACCCACGGAAGGGTCCGCCTGGAATAGCCCCCCGCACCCTCCGCACCCCGTGTCCTCGCCGTCCCCCTTCCGTCGGCGGGGACGCCCCGGGGCTGCCAAACGGCCCGTCCCCCCCCCTCTTCCGACGCCTTGCCATGTCCGCCGCCCCCCTGTACCCGAAGACCCCCCTTGTCCTGGAACAGCGCCCCGCCCCCCATGCCCGGCTGGTCCGGCACAGCGGGGACATCCTGCGCATCAGCCTCTTCCTGAACCGCCCCGTCCAGGGGCGCGCCTTTGTGCGCACCAACCTGGGCAACGGGGAACTCCAGCGCCAGGAGGCCATCAGCCAGGTGGAGCAGGAGGCCGCCCCCCTGGGGCGGGACTGGCGGGATCTGCCCATGCGCCAGGCCGGGCCCGCCCAGTACGAGGTGCGCCTGCCCCTGGCCGAGGTGGGCGTCTTCTCCTTCATGTGCCTCTTCCAGGAGGAGAGCACCGGAGACATCTTCTGGCCCCGGGGCGAAAATGCCCAGGTGAAGGTCTGCTCCGAACTCTATGCCGCCGGCAATGGCATCTACAACGCCTTCGTGCGGCAGTTCGGCGAAAACCTCTCCGGGGGCGCGGATTCCCCGGAGGGAAGGCAGGCCGCGGAGGAACTGGACCGGCGGAACTACACCGTCATCCCCCCCTCCGGCACCTTCCGGAACCTCCAGTCCAAACTGGACCTCATCATCAGGGAGATGGGCTTCCGCATCCTCCAGCTCCTGCCCGTCCACCCCACCCCCACCACCTTCGCCCGCATGGGACGCTTCGGCAGCCCCTTCGCCCCCCTGGATTTCTTCGACGTGGACGCCTCCATGGCCGAGTTCGACCAGCGCACCACCCCCCTGGAGCAGTTCCTCCAACTGGTGGACCAGGTCCACGCCCGGGGCGCCAAGGTCTTCCTGGACCTCCCCATCGACCACACCGGCTGGGCCAGCGTCTTCCAGTCCCACCACCCGGAATGGTTCGCCCGCACGCCTGACGGAGCCTTCCAGTCCCCCGGCGCCTGGGGAGTCGTCTGGGCCGACCTCTGCAAACTGGATTTCTCCCACAAGGAACTGTGGCGCCGCCTGGCGGAGGTCTTCCTCCACTGGTGCCGCCACGGCGTGGACGGCTTCCGGTGCGACGCAGGATACATGATCCCCGCCCCGGTGTGGAAATACATCGTGGCCAAGGTGCGCCAGCAATTCCCCGACACCCTCTTCTTCCTGGAGGGGCTGGGGGGCGGCCAGGAGGCCACCACACGCCTTCTGGAGGAGGCCGGCCTGGACTGGGCCTACTCCGAACTCTTCCAGAACTACAACCCCCAGGAGATTGGGCGGTATCTGGAGTATTCCTCCGCCTACTCCGCCGCCCACGGCGCCCTGGTCCATTTCGCCGAGACCCACGACAATGACCGCCTGGCGGCCAAGTCCCCCGCCTGGGCCCGCCTGCGGGTCGCCATCAGCGCCCTCTTCGCCCCCGCCGGTTGCTTCGGCATCGCCAACGGGGTGGAATGGTATGCCACGGAAAAGATCGACGTGCACGGGGCCCGTTCCTTGAACTGGGGGGCGAAGGAGAACATGATTCCCCTCCTCTCCTCCCTGAACGCCCTGCTGGAAAGCCATCCCGCCTTCCGGGCGGACGCCCGCCTCCGGGTCCCCTACGGCTCCGGGGGCACGGCCGTGGGCCTCCTGCGGGAACCCCGGGAGGACGGAGAGCATGCCCTGCTGGTGGTGGCCAATGCCAGGACCGACGAGGCGGCGGAGTACCAATGGCATTTCCAGGAGTTCGACCCGGGAAGCCGCCCGGTGGACCTCCTGACGGGAAAAGCCCTCCCCGCCACCCTCCAGCAGTGCCTCTACCATGTCCAACTGAAGCCGGGACAGGTCCTCTGCCTCTGCCGCCCTGGACGCCAGAACCTGGCCAAGACCCCCTACGGACCCCGGGAACGGCAGCAGCTCCGCGCCATGGCCCTGCGCCTCCGCGTCTCCCTCCAGGGAATGGGGGACCTGGCGGAAGGACAGACGGAGGACGACGCATACGCCCTCTTCCAGAATCCCCGGGGCTTCCTGGAAAAACTGGTGGGGGAAGACCAGTATCTTCCCCTGGTGGAGTGGTCCCCCGCCCGGGACGGAAACCGCCAGGTCCTCCTGCCCGTGGACCACTATCTGCTCATTGCCCACGACCGCCCCTTCCAAGTGCAGGTCTCCATGGGCGGCGTGGTCCATGGATGCCTCCACTCCGCCCCCCAGGGGGGGGGACGGCATTTCGCCTATCTCCTCCCCTTCGGACACCGCATCACCCGTCCCGCCGCCGTGGAACTCCGCATGACCGCCTTCGGCCCCGGACAGGAGGTGAAGCGCTTCTCCGTGCCGGGGCTGGCCCTGCCCGTGGAAAGCACTCCCTCCGTCCTCCGGCGCATCACCCGGAGGGAACTGACCCGACGGCACAGCGCCCTGGCCGCCAACTGCTTCGGCTCCTATGGCCTGGTCCGGGGAATATGGGGCGCCCTGGAGGGACAGTATGACGCCCTCCTGGCCGTGAACCAGAACCCCCGCTGCCCCGACGACCGCACCATGGTCCTGCCACGGGTCCGCGCCTGGCTCGTCCACCACGACTATGCCCAGGAAATCGGCCCGCAGTGCCAGGTGGATTTCGCCGCCACCGAACGGAATGCCGCCTCCTGGCATTTCATCGTCCCCTCCGGCATGGGGGGCAACGCCTACCTGGCCATCCGCTACGAATTGGAACCCGGGGAAAACCGGTGCCGCCTCATCTTCACCCGGTGCCCGCCCCCAGAGGAGGCCGACGCCTTCCCCTCCATGGACGCCAATTCCCCCGTGACCCTGATTCTGCGCCCCGACGTGGACGACTGCTCCACCCATAGCCCCACCCTCGCCTTCCAGGGCGCGGAACGGGCCTTCCCCAAACGGGTGGCCCCCCTGCCCAATGGCTTCGCCTTCACCCTGGGAAGCGGAAACCGACTGGAGGCCAGGATGAGCCGCGGAATCTTCCTCAAGGACGGGGAATGGACCTACAATCTCCATAATCCCCTGGAGGAGGAACGGGGACTGCGGGCAAACCGCGACCTCTACAGCCCAGGACATTTCCGGCTGGAACTGAAACGCGGCGAGGCCGCCGTCCTGGAAATCGCCGTCCTGACCCCGGAAACGCCCTCCCTCCCCACCCCGAAGGAACCCCGGGAAAAGCCCCCCTTCCATGAACGAAATGCCCAGGTGCCCCTTCTCCAGGCCCTGGAGGAGGCCCTGGAGGCCTTCGTGGTCCGACGGGACAGTCGGAAGACCGTCATCGCCGGATATCCCTGGTTCCTGGACTGGGGACGGGATACCTTGATTTGCCTCCGGGGACTGGCCGCCGCCGGACGCCTCCGGGACGTGGCCGACATCATCCTCCAGTTCGCCTCCTTCGAAGACCGGGGAACCCTCCCCAACATGATCGCCGGGGAAACAGTCTCCAACCGGGATACGGTGGACGCGCCACTCTGGCTCTTCGCCGCCGTCCGGGAATACGGACGCGCCGCCGGCGCGGAGGCCCTGGACACCCTCCTGAAAGAAGCCTGCGGCGCCCGAAGCCTCCTCCAGGTCCTGGAGGACATCGTCCAGGCATACCGCCAGGGCACCCCCAATGGAATCGTCGTGGACGAGGCCTCCATGCTGGTCTTCAGCCCCCCCCACTTCACCTGGATGGACACCAATTTCCCCGCCGGCACCCCGCGGGAGGGCTATCCCGTGGAAATCCAGGCGCTGTGGTACCAGGCCCTGGATTTCCTGAAGGAGGCCACGGGGAAGGCCCAGTATGGCCAATGGGCGGAGCAGGTGCGCCGTTCCTTCAATGCCCTGTATCCCTCCCGGGACGAGGTGGGGCTCTGCGACTGCCTCCACGCGGCCCAGGGCACCCCCGCCGCCCAGGCCGTGCCCGACGACGCCTGCCGCCCCAACCAGCTCTTCGCCCTCACGGTACCCGGCCTGGTGGTGGAGGCGCGACAGCGCCGCCGCATCATCTGCGCCGCCGCCCATCTCCTGGTGCCCGGGGCCATCCGCACCCTGGCCGACCAAAAGGTGGAGGTGCTCCAGCCCATCTACAAGGATGGACGCCTCCTGAACAATCCCTCCTTCCCCTACTGGGGGGAATACAAGGGGGACGAAGACACCCGGCGAAAGCCGGCCTACCACAACGGCACCGCATGGCCCTGGGTCATGCCCTCCTTCTGCGAAGCCCTCCTCCAGACCTACGGCGCCTCCGCCACCGGCGCCGTGAAGGCCATCCTCCACACCACCGCCATGCTGATGCGCCGAGGATGCCTGGGACAACTCCCGGAAATCCTGGACGGGGACGCCCCCCACGCCACCCGGGGCTGCTGCGCCCAGGCCTGGAGCGTGACAGAAGCCTATCGCCTGTTGAAGCTTTTGGAAAAAGTGAAAAAATGAGCCTCTTTCTTTTTGACATGGACGGAGTCCTCCTGGACTCCATGCCCCTCTGGGAACACCTGGGGGAAGATTTCCTGCGCCTCCATGGGCGCGTCCCCAAGCCCGATTTCCGCAGCCACATCCTGACCATGTCCATGCCCCAGGCCGCCGCCCTCCTCCAGGAGGAGTATGGCTTTACCCAGGGGGAGAAGGAACTGGTGGCGGGGCTGGACCAGCTGGCCGCCGGCTTCTATACGGAGAAGGCCCCGGCCAAGGAGGGGGTGCGGGAGGCGCTGGAGGACCTTGCCCGCCAGGGATGCCCCTGCGTCGTGGCCACGGCCACGGACCACCATCTGGCGGAGGCCGCCCTGCGGCGCACCGGACTGCTCCCCTTCTTCCATCATATCTATACCTGCACGGAGTTGCGCCTCTCCAAGGACGGCCCCGCCTTCGTCCAGAAAATCCTGGAAAAGGAGGGGGTGGCGCCGGAGGGGGCCGTGGTGGTGGAGGATGCCATCCACGCCATCCGCTCCGCCCGCGCGGCGCAGATTCCCGTGCTGGCCATCTTCGACGAGACCTCCCGGGAGGTGTGGCCCCAGATTCGCGCCCTGGCCCAGTGGAGCCTGGAGGACTGGAGGGACTTCCCCCAGCTCTCCCTGGCCTCCGGAAAGTGAATCCCCCCGCCGCCGGTTCAGACGGCGGGCCCGTCTTCCTTGGGAAGGCGGTGGACCATCCAGGCGGCGCATCCCCAGCATAGCCCGCCGCCCAGCAGATCCGCCGCCAGGCGCGCATAGAAGACCCCCAGCCTCCACTGGAGGGCGCCTGCCAGGAGGGAGAGGGGGATGAGAAGGCAAAGGAGGCGCCCCGCCTTCAAGGAGGCGTCCAGCCTGGGGTGTCCGGTGCCGGTGAGGGCGAAGCCTGCGTAGCGGGAGAGTTCCAGCATGCCGAAGCCCCAGGGAATGATGGTCATGTATTCCACCACCATCTCCTGCACTTCGGGGACGGGGGTGAAGGCGGCGGCGATGGGGCGGATGAGGAAGAGGAGCGCCACCGCCGCCAGGCTCAAGGCGGCGAAGGCGCAGAGGGAGGCGAAGCGGAAGGCTTCCTTGACCCTGCTGTAGAGGTGCGCCCCGTAGTTCTGCGCCACAATGGACATGAGGGGGATGCCAAAGGCCATGGGAAGGACGAAGGTGGCCGATTCCAGGCGGGAGCCCGCCGCCGTGGCGGCCACCATGGCATCCCCGAAGGTGGCCGTGACCTTGGTGGTGACGGCGTTGGTCAGGGGAAGCAGGAGCATTCCCAGGATGGAGGGGATGGCGTAGCCGCCAATCTTCCGCCAGTTCCGCATCAGGGAGGGGAGGGGGATGGGGCGGAAGGAAAGCAGCCGCAGACGGGAGAGCAGCCACAGCAGGAGGAAGGCGGAAATCGCCTGGGAGAGGACGGTGGCCAGGGCGGCGCCCCGGATGCCCATCCCCGGTACCGCCCCCAGCGCCGTCCCGGCACCCTTCAGCAGGGGGGCCAGGGCGCCGGGGAGGGAGGCGGACATCCGCTGAAGCCCCTCTCCCCCGAAGATGAAGACGGGATCCAGGATGACGTTGACCACTAGTCCCAGGATGGTCATGAGGGAGGAGATGACCGGACGCCCCGCGGCAATGAGGAGATGGTTGCCCGGCATGGCGACGCCCGCCGTGATGCACCCCATGAACCAAATGCCCATGTATCCCTCCACCAGCTGGAGGGTGTTGCCGGTGGCTCCCAGGAGGCCGTAGAGGGGGGAGGCGAAGAGAAGCCCCAGAACGGCGATGAGGGCGGAAATCAGGGAGATGAGAAGCATGCCGCTGGAAACGGTCTTGCGGGCCTCTTCCTCCTTGCCGGCCCCCAGCGCCTGGGCCATCAGCGCCATGCAGCCACCCCCGAAGCCCCCGAATAGGCATCCCGCCAGCATGATGACGGGAAAGGTGAAGCCCATGGCGGCCAGGGGTTCCTTGCCTCCCAACTGCCCCACAAAGTAGGTGTCCGCCAGGTTGTAGCCGGACATGGCCAGGGTGCTGGCCAGCATGGCGGCGGCGGTCTTGAGCATCATGGCGGGGATGCTCCCCCGGGTGTATTCTGCTTCCATAGAGATAGAATAGGGCGTGCCTGCGGCGGGGAGGGAGGGGGCTTGCCATGGAGCCGGTTCCATGCCCGCCATGGGGCGCGCGGT
>JAEDNB010000044.1 GCA_016302725.1 Lentisphaeria bacterium | reverse complement strand
AGCACTCCTTTGTGGCGGCATCCGCCTTGATGGCCAGGAGATTGGGAGAGCGGTGGGCCAGTTTGCAGAAGAGGGACTCCCGCATGGCGTCGGGCGCGTAGAAGAGTCCGAAATAGGCGTCGTCCACCAGGGCCACGATGCGGACGCCCCGTTGGGCATGTTCCAGGAGGGTCTGTGCGATGGCCTGCCCTTCCTGTTCACTGGGAGTGTATCCGGTGGGGTTGTTGGGGAAATTGAGGATGACCACCCGTTTTTCGCCGGGGCGTGCCTCCTCCAGAAGGGCGGCAAGGCCGCGGAGTCCCATTTTTTCCTCCTGGAAGAGGGGGAAGAAGCAGAGGTCCGCCTGCAGGCGGTCCTGGAAATTCAGGAGATAGTTGTCCCAGTTCAAGTCAGGCAGGAGGACCTTGTCGCCGGGGTCCACGAAGAGGTCTCCCACCAGGGAGAGGGCGTGGGTCAGGCCATTGGTGACCACGGGCAGGGAGAAGGGGACCCCCTCCAGGGAGGGATTGTCGTGGAGGATTTTGCGTTTCCAGGCCTCCCGGAGGCTCTTCACGCCGTAGGAGGGAGCGTACAGGAGGGCGTCGTTGGGGGAGAAGCCGGGAATGCTCTCCATGACGCAAGGGAGATTCATGGCCGTCTTCCCCTCCAGCGCCGTGCCGATGGTGGCGTTGAACCGTCCCGCCAACTTCCTCGCCTCCGCCGACTGACTCAAAATCCCCTTGCTGGGGAAATACATCCGCTTCCCCAGGGCCGACAGCATCTCGTAGGCCACCGGATTCACAGAACAGATCTTCTCTTGCAGTTGGATGGCAAGCTCATTCATGGCGAAATCACACTCCCAGAGGCAAAAAAGGCCCCCTCCAGACACCCGGAAAGGCCAAAGGCAACACATCCTCCTTCCCTCCGTTTCCCCATCCCACGCCACCCCCAGGGCACCGACGGGAAAACCGAAAGAACAACGGGATAATTTAACCAAAGAATCCGAATTTTCCGGATTCGTCACGACTTTTCCAATTCTGTCCTATTCCCCCTCCTTGTTTTCCTTGCCTGGGGGGGACATGGGGGCGGGGGGTTCCCCTTGGGGATCGCCCTGCCCCTTTGGTTCAAGGCCCATCCCTCCCCGGCGCTCCTCTTGGGATTCCGGGGGGGGGAGGCCGGCGGAATCAGCCTTTGGTCTCTTCGTCCTGGGCCAGCTCCTCGCGGTCGGCCAGAGAGACATTTCCCTCCACCCGTCCGTCATCCAGAGTGTTCACATGCTTGCGATTCTCCAGGTCGCGGAAGAGGCGGAAGAGGTCCCGCACCCCGCCGATGCTGAACCAGACGGTGGTGATGGCGGCGATGGCGAGAGGCACGCCGAAGTTCACCACCAGGAAGTAGCGGCTCCACCAGGCCACGGGCCAGGGAGAGAACCTGTTCCAGATGGCGACGCCCACGAAACAGCACAGGAAACTGAAGACGAAGCTGTGGAAGAAGAGGGCATAGGCGATGACCTTGTCCCCCTTGGTGTATTCGGAGGTGATGCCCACCATCCTCTTCAGGACGTTCATGGGCGTCCACAGGAAGGGTTCGGGAGCGGGTTCGCCGGCGGGGGCATATTTACCCCGATGGAGCATCCGGTCCATGTTGAAGTCCTTCCGGCAGGTGCAGAGGGAGACCACGATATAGAGGAGGATGGTGAAGAGGTTGGCGAAGAAGAGATATTCGATGGAGTTCACAGGGAAGCGGAGCTCATTGACTTCCCAGTGGATCCAGTCGCCGAAGGGGGCGGAGAGTCCCCGGAAGAGGCTGTCCACCGTTGCCACCATGTCGTGGTTCACCATGAAGGGATAGACCACATCCGCCCAGTAGCGGCTTAGGAGGATGTAGCAGACGCTGCCCACGATGCCGGTGATGAGGGAGGTCCAGGCGGCGGGGGTGGTTCCCTTCTTCCAGTAGAGTCCCAGGATCATGACGGCGGGGCATCCGGCGTTCCAGATGGCCACCGCCATCTGGTTGAAGAGCTGGACGTAGTCCAGCTGGGACATGTATTTGGAGCCGAAGAAGAAGAAGACGCCGATGCCGATGGCCACCAGGCGGATCATCCGGACGTGCTGTTTGGGGGAGAGCCCCTTGGGGAAGAAGGGGAGGATGCAGTCCTGGGCGATGGTGAGGGTGGCGGAGAAGATTCGGGTGTCATCCGTGGAGAGCATGGCCAGGAAGAGGAGGAGGCAGAACGCGCCGAAGAGCCCCGGGGGCAGCAGATAGCGCATGGTCACGGAGAGGTTCAGCTGCTGGAAGAGAGTGCGGAACTGCTGGAAGGTGTCGTTGGCCTTTCCCTTGGCCTCCTCCACCTGGACTTTGGTCGCCTTCTCGGCGACTTCCCGCTGTTCCTGGGTCAAGGTTCCCTGGGCCTGGCGCTGTTCCAAATTCTGCTGGGCGGCGGCCTCGGTCTTGGCCACCGCATCCGTCACCAGGAACTCTTGGACATTCTCCAGGAAGCGGGTGTCCAGATTGTCCTTCTGGGAGAGGGGAGGCTCCACGCCGATTTCATGCGCCTGAGGGGGGATGGCCTTGATGGTCTCCTGCAGGCGGGTACGAAGTTCCCGGTTTTCCTCCCCCTTCAGCACGTCTTCCGCCACCCGGCTGGCCAGCTGTTGGCGCACCACGCTGGCCCCCTTGGCGAAATCCTTGTGGTTCAGGAAGACGATGAGGCAGAGGGCCACCAGCATGTAGAAGGTATTGATGAGGGCCATGCGCCAGTTGCCCAGGATGGCGGCCATCTTCTGCTCGTGGGCGGATTTGGCGGCGGTGCTGGTGCCGGCGCCGATCCAGGTGCCCAGATGAACCACGCAGTTAAAGCCGGCCACAATGACCATGGTGAAGACATTGAAATCGCGCAACTTACTGATATCCATGGGATTGATGAAGCTTTCCCCGGGGACGCGGTCGCAGACCGTGGGGATGATTTCCTGGCTCCAGGAGAACTTCATCAAGATGAAGACGATGAAGCAGATGAGGAGGGGATAGAGGAGCATGCCCTGGAGGGTGTCGGTAATGACCAAGGCCAGGGTTCCGCCCAGGCAGATCAGGGTGATGGCCAGGGTAAGGAAGAAGATCATCAGGAGATCGAAGGTGGGGATGGAGAGTCCCAGGATGTTGAGGTTCTGGGGCAGGTTCAGCATCTGGATGAAGAAGCGCGCCGCAATGGAAGGCATGATCATATTGGCCAGCATTTCCGCCAGGGAGCGCAGGCCGGCGGCGAAGATGCGGATCTTCCGGCTGTAGCGGATTTCCAGGAACTGCCCCACGCTCATGGCGCGGGTCTGGCGGAAGCGGTAGGTCACATATCCCGAAAGGGAGATCACCAGGCTCAGGGGAGCGATGATGCTTCCCCAGAAGTTCAGGGCGAACCCGGTCTTGTACTTCATCTCGATATAGGCCACCAGGCCGATGATGGACAAGGCATTGGCCACATCCCCCATGTTCAGCACATAGCGTCCGCAAACCCGCCCGCAGGCCAAATAGTCGGAGACCCCCCGGATGTACCTTCGGGAATAGAATCCCATGGAGACGACGAACACGACGGGGATTACGAGGATCGCCCAGTCAATGAGACTCATGTAGTTCTGGTTCATAGACAGATACGGCGCGGAGGGGGAAAGAAGGAGGGAGGGGTTGCAGTGAGGGAGGGAAAGAGAGAGGAAGGGGGCGGGAAGGGGGCTCCTTCCCGGCAGGGGTTGCAGGGGAGGAGGAGAATCAGGACTCGGCCTTCTTCTTGAGCTCCTTGACCTGCTGCGCCAGGGATTCCAGCTGTTTCATCAGCATCCGCTCCTTGGCAAAGGCACGGCGGTCCACGGCGGGGGTGCCGATGACCACGGCACCGGCGCCCGTGTCCTTGGAGACTCCGGCCTGGGCCATGGCAATGGTGCCATCCCCCAGGCGAAGATGCCCCGAAACCCCCACCTGCCCGGCAAGAATCACCCCATTGCCCAGATGGGTGCTTCCAGCAACCCCGACCTGGGCCACCAGGATGCAGGAACGGCCAATCTCCACATTGTGGCCCACCTGCACCAGGTTGTCGATCTTCGTGCCGGCCTGGATCCAGGTGCGGCCAAAACGGGCGCGGTCAATGGTGGAGTTGGCCCCCACCTCCACATCGTCGTCCAACTGGACAATGCCCACCTGGGGAATCTTCTCGTGCCCGGCGGCGGTGGACTTGTAGCCAAAGCCGTCCGCCCCGACCACCACCCCGGGATGGAGAATCACCCGGTTGCCCAGGATGCAGCGTTCCCGGACGACCACATGGGGATAGAGGAGGCACCCCTCCCCCACCTGGACATCGTGCCCCAGATAGACCTGTGGCAGAAGGACGGTCCCCTTCCCGATGGACACGCCGGCCTCGATGACCACCCCCGCCCCCACATGGCAGTCCTCGGGGATGCGGACATCCTCCGCAATCACGGCGGAGGGATGGATGCCGGGCGCATATTTCACCGGCGGGGGCGTGAAGGCCAGAATCACCGCCGTGAAGGCATTGGAAGGGTCGTCACAGCGGACATAGGCCTTGCCCTCGGGGGGGGCGAGGTCGTATTGGCGGGGCACCAGGACCACGCCGGCACGGCACACGGGGACCTGGTCGCGGTATTTGTCATTGCCCAGGAAGGAGACATCGCTCTCCGTGGACTCCGCCAGGGAGGCGACTCCCTGAAGGGGCCGGGAACAGGCTCCCACCAATTCCCCCTGCACCAGGGAGGCGATTTCCTCCGCGCTTTTCTGAATCAGCATATTGTGCTCCTGTTCGGGAAACGGGTGGGGGAATCAAGGGGCGGCGGGCGCCTGGCGGGCGGCCTCCTGCTTCATCTTCGCCTCCTGGGCCTTGCGCATCTTCTCCAATTTACCGTCGGCCTCCGCCTTCTCCGCCTCGTGTCCGGCATTCACCAATTTCACCATGGCCTCCGTGATTTCCTTGTCCTTGGGATAGACCAGGAGCACGCGCACCCGGTTCAGGGTGCGCCCGGAGACTTCGTAGACCATCTCGTATCCCTTTTCGGCGGCATACTTCTCCAGCTGTGCCTGGAGTTCCTCCAGGAGCCGGTTTGTGGCGGACTGCTGGCGTTCCTCGATTTCCGCCCGGGCCTGCTGCTGGTAGCGGATGATTTCCTCCTCCTTCTGGGCCAGCCGCGCCCCCAGGGCCTCCGCCTTCTGGGCGGCGGCCTTCTGGTTTTCCTCCCCCACCAGGACATTCTGGGCCATGCCGCGGGCGTCGTTGAATTCCTTCCGGGTGCTTTCGAATTCCGTCCTCAACACCTCCAGCCCCGTCAGGAAATTCTGCCTTTCCTCCTCGAAGCGGATGTTTTCGTTGGCGGTCTTGTAATATTCATTGAAGACCGTCTCCATATTGACATAGGCGACTTTCTGCGCCCAGAGGGAGAAGGCGGCAAGGCAAAGGAGAAGAAGGGAGATTCTCATGGGAAGGAGGCTCTTTTTTCAAAGGGGGGTGGGGAGAGCCGGCCGCGAAAGGGCCGGGAAAAGGCAAACGGGACGTAATGTAACCCACCTCCTCCCACAGGGCGGCACCACCGCGAAAAAAAACAAGCGTTTGCTTCCGGCGGGAAGGCCCCTGCCCCCCCAGGGGAGATTGCCTTCCCCTGGGGCGGTGGCGGAATAGAAGGGCAGGCAGCCCTTCCAGGGGCAGGGGGGCCGAAGAAGGGTCATTCCCTCCCCTTGGTCCAATATCCCTGGCAAAGCCCCCTCTGCTCCTCCGTGGTCTGCCAGGCATAGGGAAAGGTGCGGCACTTCTCCGGCTTCACAGGATGGATGGCGCAGCGGTTTTCCGGGGTCAGGAAGATGCAGGAGCCATCCTCCCGTTCCTGGAAGAGAAGCCCCCTCCGGTCGGGGGAGAGGCGGGTATACCCCTGAATCAGAGCCTCCTCCGAAATCCCGAGGAAGGCCGCGATTCTGCGCCCCTCCTCGGGGAGATAGCGGACCACCCCCTCCCAGCGGCAGCAGTTTCCGCAGCAGCGGCAGTGGAATTCCCCCCGGCCCTCGGCGCCGCCCATCCCCGGCCTCATCCCTTTTTCAGCAGACATCCCAGGACTTCCCAGGCGGCTGCGCCCCATGCGAAGAGGTTTGCCAGGCAGATGCAGAGCACCCCCGCCCCCGCCAGGTCCTTTGCCTTGCGCGCCAGGGGATTCCACTGGGGGGAGAGGATGTTCACCGCATTCTCCACTGCGGTGTTGACGATTTCCATGGCAGGCAGGGCAAGCCAACAGACGGTGAGGAACACCCGCCACAGCAGGGAAAGCCCCGGCACCAGCCAGGCCACCGGCAGGGCCACCGCCCCAATGGCCAGCTCCTGCCGGAAGGCCACCTCCTGGAAGGCTTCCCGAAGCCCTCGGAATGCATTGGAAAAGGAACGCCCCAGATGGCGAAGGCCAAGAAAATCCATAAGACGGAAAGGAGATGGGAGCCAGACTTGAGCCAGCGCCCTCCCTCGTCAATGGAGAACGAACCTGGCCACCTCCACAGGCATTTTCACCGCGGAGGAATAGAAGACGACATACTGTTGCTGGCCGGCGGAGGTGTCCCGGAGGAGGCGCGCCAAGTCGGCCATGGCGGGGCTCTCCTGGTCAGCGAATTTCAGTACTATATCTCCCCGTCGCAGCAGCTGGCGCCACTGGGCCGCCTGGGCGCCGCCGGGGACATCGGGGAGAATCCTGGTGATGACGGCGCCCCTCTCCCCCTGGGGCAATCCCAGGGCGCTGTCCAGGGCGTCGGTCAAGTCGGTCACTTCCAATCCCAGGCGTGTGCGCACCAGGAGTTCATCGGGCATGGGTTCGGCCACCACCGTGCGGCTTCCCCGGGAGGTTTCCAGGGTCAGGGACTCCCCCGCCCGGACGGACCAGGTTTCCCTTCCCCAGTCCAGGGCCCGCCGCACGGGTTTTCCATTGACGGCGAGGATGCGGTCTCCCTGGGCGAGTCCGGCCTTCTGGAGGGGGGAGCCGGGGAGGAGTTCGGGCAGGGGGAGTCCCTCCTGGCCGTCCCCGTCGTCCAGGATGGCGGCGGGGTCCATTCCCAGATAGGCGTCGGAGAAGTGGGAGGGTTTCAGCCAGTAGGAGAGGAATCCCTCGATATGGGAGAGGGGGATGGCGAAGCCGATGCCCTGGGCATCGGCGCGGATGGCCTGGTTGATGCCCACCACCTGTCCATCCAGGTTCACCAGGGGGCCGCCGGAATTTCCGGGATTGATGGCCGCGTCGGTCTGGAGGAGTTCCTCGAAGGCCACGTCCCCTTCCCGGAAGGAGCGGTTGAGGGCGGAAAGCACCCCTGTGGAAACGGACTGCCCCAGTCCGAAGGGATTGCCGATGGCGATGACCGTCTCCCCCAGATAGAGGTCCTGGACGGCGGCGAACTCCGCCGGGGCAAGGGGCTTCTCCACCCCCTCCAGCTGCAGGAGGCAGAGGTCGTTGGGGATGTCATAGCCCACCATCCGCGCCACCAGGGAGGTGCCATCCCACAACTGGACCTGGATGGAGGAGGCGCGGCGC
The DNA here is from genome assembly GCA_016302725.1 of Lentisphaeria bacterium. GTDB lineage: Bacteria > Verrucomicrobiota > Lentisphaeria > Oligosphaerales > Oligosphaeraceae > UBA1724. The sequence continues at coordinate 5,499 of JAEDNB010000044.1, read as the reverse complement.
ACCACGTGGTAGTTGGTGACCACCAGGCCGGAGGCATCCAGGATTACCCCCGACCCCAGGGGGGAATACTGGGTCAGCACCCGGTTGGGCTGGCAGAAGAAATCCGTGAAGAAGAGGCTGAAGGGGTCATTGACCTGGATGATTTGCTGGGTAGTGCCAATGCTCACCACCCAGGGCAGCGCCTTGCGCACCGCCTGGACGGTAGGCGTCATGCGCCGGGCGGAGGGTTCCGGGGGCAGGGGCGCAGCCACCAGGGAAGACAGGGAAAAAAGCACCGCGAACAGGAAAACCGGTCTTTTCGAAGAAGGAAGGAAGGGAGACATTTTTCACCACACATATTTCTCCTGCGGCCTTGGCCGGGCGCAGGAACCTGGAAGAAAAGAACAAGGGGAGCCCCCTTTCCCTGGAAGTGCCTGCGGAACTCCATATCCTGCGGGCCTGCCGGGCAGGGAACGTGGCGTGGCCTTTGACACACCTTCCCAGGCCCGGTTCCGGGAGATTCCCCGCCTTCCCCTGCCAGGCGCACCGCCGTCCTGGAAAGGGCCCTTTCCCACTCCCTCCCCTCTTTCCCTCCCCCACTCCCATGTCCACCTGTCCCTACAGTGAGCGTTTTCTTCAGATTGTCTGGAATGAGCGGTTGCTTTGCGCCAGGCCCCATTGCCAGGACGGCGCCGCCCTGCGCGTGCTTTCCGGAGGGCTCTGGAACCGGGGAAGCGGGCCGGATTTCCTGGGGGCGGCGTTGCTTCTGGGGGAGCGCCTGGTGCGGGGGGACGTGGAACTCCACCGGCGCGCCTCGGAGTGGTTCTCCCACGGGCATGACCAGGATCCCGCCTACCGAAAGGTCGTCCTCCATGTGGTCTGGGAGGACGACCTGGAGGGGAGAGGGGGGACGGGGCTGCCCACGCTGGTGCTGGGGGGGCAGCTGCTGGCCAGCTGGGAGGGCTTTCTCCAGCAGGTGGAAGCCGCATACTACCCGCATGCCCGGGAAATCCCCCCTGGGGGATGTGCCCTCCAATGGGCGTTGGCGGAAGATGGGCAGCTCCGGGAGATTCTCGCCACCGCCGGGCTCGCCCGTTTCCAGCGTCACGGGCGCTCCCTGCTTCAGCGGGGCCTGGAGGCCGGGCTGGAGCAGTCCCTCTATGAGCGGGTGATGGAGGCCATGGGGTATTCCGCCAACCGGGAGGGGTTTCTCCGCCTGGCCCAAGGCCTCCCCCTGGAACATCTGCGCTCCCTCGCCCAGGGGGACAAGGAGCGTCTCGTGGCCCTGCTCCTGGGCGCGGCCGGCCTCCTTCCGGACCCCACGCTGGCAGCCCCGCTCCCATCCCTGCGCCCCTGGCTGCGGCAGGCCTGGAAAACCTGGTGGCAGAGCGGGCTGCCCCGCCTCCCCATCCCCTGGAAGCCTGGCGGGCGTCCGTTGAACAACCCCTTCCGGCGCACCGTGGCGGCGGCCCTCTGGCTCCATCGCTGCCAATGCCATCCCTGGTCCTGGCTCCTTCGGCTTGCCCGGGAGAACCAGGGGCACCCCCAAGCCCTCCTCAAGGCCCTCATGGCGCCCCTGCCGGAGGCTCCCCCATGGGACGGATGCCGGGACATGCGCCACGCCCTGCCCCAGCCCGCCGCCCTGCTGGGGGAAGACCGCAGGCGGGACATCACGCAGAATGTGCTCCTGCCCCTGCTGGTGGCCAGGGCGGAGGAGGAGAACGACCCTCCCCTCCAGGAACTGGCCAGGCAGGCCTGGGCCAGGCTCCCCCGGCTGCAGGAAAACCACCTGCTTCGGCAAGCCGTCTCCCGCTTCCTCAACCCTCCCTCCCGATGGAGGGAGCTGCTCCCGGGCGCCCCCCAGCAGCAGGGGATGATGGACATCTTCCAGAATTTCTGCCTGGCCTTGGACCACTGCTGCGGGGAATGCCCCTTCCAAATCCCCATCCCGGCAGAAGGCCCCCGTCCCGTCCCGGGGGGCGGAGGAGGGGGCGCTTCCCGCAGCCGGCTTCCCGGAATGCCGGGGGAGCCGCAGGCGGCTAGGGGAGAATCTGGGTCCCCACGCCCTGGCGGGTGAAGATTTCCAGCAGGAGGGAGTGGCGGAGGCGCCCGTCAATCATATGGACCTGCCCCACGCCGGCGCGCACCGCATCCCGGGCGCTGCGCACCTTGGGAATCATGCCCCCGGAGATGATGCCGGAGGCAATCATCTCCTCCACCTCGTTGCAGTGGATGGAGGAGATGAGGCTTGACGGGTCCTTGGGGTCCCGCAGGACCCCGGGCACATCGGAGAGGAACACCAGTTTGCGCACCTTCAATTCCGCCGCAATCTCGCAGGCCGCCATGTCGGCATTGATGTTGAAGACCCCGCCGTTCTGGTCGCTGGCCAGGGGCGTCACCACGGGCAGTTGCCGGCGTCCCAGGATCCACTGGATCTGGGGAGTGTCCACATTGACCACCTTTCCCACGAATCCCAGGTCCAGTTCCTCCCCCGTGGCGGGGTCGGTGGTGCCAATCTTCTGGCAGCGCATGATGTTCTTGCCCGAGACGGGGCAGGCGTCCACATGGAGTTCCTCCTGGAGGAAGCGCACCAGTTCCCGGTTGACCACCTGGTGGAGCACCCTGTCCACCACCCGGATGGTCTCCCCGTCCGTGTAGCGGAGCCCGTTGATGAAGCGGGGCTGCACCCCCGCCTTCGCCAACTCCCCGTTGATGGCCTTGCCGCCGCCATGGACCACAATGGGCTTCAGCCCCGCCACGGACATGAAGGCCACATCCCGCAATACGTTGTGGGCGCGCTCCATGTCCTCCATGGCGCTGCCGCCGAATTTCACCAGCACGGTGCTGCCGTAGAAGTCCTGAAAGTAGGGAAGCGCCTCAATGAGCACGTCCGCCTTGTTCTGTTCCTGGGAGATGTCCATCTGTCTGTCTGGGGGAGGTGTGTCGCCGTCAAGGGCGGCATGGTTCGGGGAAGGGGGTCAGAAGAGTTCCTGTCGGGTCAGGAGGTTTCGGTGGCTTTCCAGCAAGTGGGCGCGGGTGAGGATTCCCAGGAAGCGTCCATCCTGGGAGATGGGAATGAGGTCCGCGCCGGTGGTGTCGAAGACGCGGGTGGCCTCCGCCAGGGTGGTGTCCGCAGGCAGGCTGGGAGGCGCGCTCCCCATGAAATCGTCCGCCACCAGGATGTCGTACAGCTTTTTGTCCAGGAGGAAGGGGCGCAGGTTCCGTTCCCGGATGATTCCCACCAGGCGTCCCTCCCCGTCCAGCACGGGGAAGATTTCCTGGGGGCTGTGCATCAGGACCTTGAGGAGGGTGCGGAAGGTATCCTGTGGCGCCAGGGCATACAGTCCCCTGTCCGCCAACTCGCCCACGGCGGTCTCCTGATGGTCGTCCATGCTCTCGCTGACCAGGGGTTCCAGGGCGGGGCGCCGAGCGACCCCCGCCGCCGCGAAGTAGATGTTTCCCCGGGAGAGGCATCGGCTGACGAAGGTGGCCAGGGCCACGACAATCATCAGGGGCACAAAGAGTTGGTATCCGCCCAGGAGTTCCGCGATGAGGAAGAGGGCCGTCAGGGGGGCGTGCATGACCCCCGCCAGGATGCCGGCCATGCCCGCCGCCATGCAGTTGACCAGGGGGAAGCCCGTGATGTTCAGAAGGCAGAGGAGCTGATGGAAGAGGAAGCCCATGTACGCCCCCGTGACCAGGGAGGGGGCGAACATGCCGCCGTCCCCCCCTGCCTGGATGGAGAGGATGGAGGCCAGGGGCTTCAGCAGCACGCAGAGCCCCAGGGCGGCCAGCAGGCCCCAGCCCGCATGGGGGACGGGGAGGAGTCCCTCCGGCAGCCGTTCCCACCCGTTGTGCATCAGTTCCAGGACAAAGCCCAGGCCGGAGCCCCCCAGCACAGGCAGGGCGAGAAGGAGGAGATAGAGGGCGACCCCGCCCAGCAGGGTGAGGAGCCAAGGCTGGGGGAGGCGGGCCCGCAGTCGGAGCACCAGGCAGTTGAGGCGGATGATGGCCACGGAGAGCAGGCCGCAGGCCAGTCCCGTGAGGAGATACAGCCAGAGATTTCCCAGGCTCCAACTGTAGGCCACTTCCGGGAAGCCCACCTGCACCCCGCAGAGTTGGCTGACGATGGAGCCGGAGGCGGCGGCAATCAGCAGGGGGATGAGGGTGACGCCGGAGGAGCCGGGCAGAAGCACCTCGCAGGCAAAGAGGACGCCGGCCAGGGGGGCGCTGAAGACCCCTGCGATGGCTGCGCTGGCGCCCGCGCAGAGAAGGAGGGTGCGGGTTTCCCGGGGCAGTCCCAGTTTCCGCCCCAGGTTGTCGCCGATGGCGGCCCCCGTCAAGGCGCTGGGGGCCTCCATGCCGGCGGAGATGCCCAGTCCCACGGAGACGCCGCTCGTGAGGATGTGGGAGTAGGCATGGTATTCCCGCATTCCCCTGCCGGGGTGCCGTGCCTCCCGGATGGCCACCCACAGGTTGGTCTCCATGGGATGGCGGCGCCAGAGAAGGCTTCCCAGGAGCACGCAGAAGAGGATGCCCAGGAACGGGAGGGCCGGCGCCAGCCAGAAGCCCGCCCCCCCGCATCGTGCCAGCCACCCCTGGCTCTGTCCATGGAGCCATTCGGCCAGGAGGTGCATGGCGCTGCTGGCCAGTCCGGAGAGCAGCCCGGCCAGCACGCAGAGGGCCAGCACCAGCATGCGTTTCTGGCGGGCCCGTTTCCAGGGAGTGCCCCAGGACATGCCGGCGAAGATTTTGGTGAGATTCAGCATTTCTGCACGAGGGGAAGGGGGGGAGCCTTGTCCGTTGGCGGTATATTTACCGCAGGAATCGTGGGACAGGCGGGCGCGGGGCCTTTGCGCCGCGCGTCGCCTGGCAGCATGGGGCGGGTGCGGTGCGCCTTCCCTGCCCATGGGGAACCCCGTTCCGGGGGGAAAGGGCGCATTCCCACGCAAAAACTCCCTGGCCCCAAACGGAAATCCGCTTAACATAATTCGCCTCCGGCCCTCCCTGTTTTCCCCCCCGCCAAAAGCCCGCGAAGACCTCCTCCGCCATGCCCGCCAAATCCCCCAAGAAAACCGTCCTTCTCCTCTGCGGCGGCAAATCCGCCGAGCACCAGGTCTCCCTCATCTCCTGCCACTCCGTCTACCAGGCCCTGGACCGGCGCACATACTCCCCCCTGGTGGTGGGCATTGACCAGGATGGCGTCTGGCGCTACTACGGGGACCAGGAGTTCCTGGATGCCCCCCAGGATCCCCAGAGGGTGCGCCTCCGGGAAGGCGCCCCCCTTTGCTTCCCCTTGAGCACCCCCCAGGGAGCCGCCCTGGCCTTCCCGGGAAGCCGGCGCAAGCCCGTTGCCTTCTCCCTGGCCTTCCCCGTCCTCCATGGCACCTACGGCGAGGACGGGTGCATCCAGGGCATGCTGGAAATGCTGGATGTCCCCTGCGTGGGATGCGGCGTGGCCGCCAGCGCCAACTGCATGGACAAGGAGCGCACCAAGGTGCTGGCCTCCTCCCTCCTGAA
>JAEDNB010000043.1 GCA_016302725.1 Lentisphaeria bacterium | reverse complement strand
TGTCGTTCATGCCGCCTTCCACGGAGTAGAAGCGGCCTTCCTCGGCGGCGGGCATCTCCAGGGGGGCGTCCTCCTCCTCCACCAGGTGGATGTCCTTCTCCTGGAGGAGGGTGTCCAGGGTGGCGAAGGTGACGGCCAGGGCCAGCAGGTCGGGGTGGGAGTCTGCCTCGTTCTTCTTGGCGGCGCAGGGGCCGAAGAAGACCACCTTGGCCTCCTCCCCGAAATGGTCCTTGAGGAGGCGGCAGTGGGCCAGGATGGGGGAGTAGACGGGGACGATGTTCCGGGTGAAGTCGGGGTGGTATTTCCGGATGTAGTCCACGCAGGCGGGGCAGGCGCTGGAGATGGTCAGGGGCAGGTCGGTCTTCGCCAGGAATTCGCTGGTCTGGCGGCTGACGGCCTGGGCGCCCAGGGCGGTTTCGCTGACCCCCTGGAAGCCCAGTTTCCGCAGGGCGGCGGCGATTTGGCCCAGGCGGACGCCGGGGAAATAGGCGGGGAAGCTGGGGGCGACGGAGGCGTGGAGGGGGGTGCCGGAGGCCAGCAGTTGCTTCAGGCGGGCCAGGTCGGAGCGGATTTTCTTGGCATGGGAGGGGCACACCTTCACGCATTCACCGCAGGCCACGCAGCTTTCCGGGATGACCGAGGCCTTTCCGTTGACGATGCGGATGGCCTTGCAATGGCAGTGGCGGACGCATTTGTAGCAGTCCTGGCATTCGTTCTCGATGGTGTAGACTGGCTCGAACATCGCGGGGGAAAGGGGAAGGTGTGGGGAGGGGGGCTAGGGGGCCGGGAAGTACTGGTTGAGGGTGTCCTGCCCAAGGGCGGTACGGACGATCCCAACCGCGTCCCCATGTCCAAGGGGGGCTAGGGGGCCGGGAAGTACTGGTTGAGGATGTCCTGCATCACTCCCCGCTCCACGTGGCGGTAGACCTTGTCGTTGACGATGACGATGGGGCCGTCGGCGCAGTTGCCGGTGCACAGGCCCCCCGACAGGTCGATGTCCACCTCGTCGGAGAGCCCCCGCTTGGCCAGGAATTCCTCGGTGATCTTCACGTTTTCGGCGTTGCCCCTGGCGAAGCAGGAACTGCCGATGCAGATGACCATCTTGATTTTGCCCATGGCTGTCGTGCTCCCTGCCCTGCTATCCCTGGACCTGGGCGGGGGGTTCCTCGTTGAGGATGGCCAGGTGCGGCCTGGGCATGAGGTCTGCCCCGCTCCAGTTGAGGATCCGGGTGATGCCGCAGTGCTCCAGGGTGTCGGCCAGGGCGGCGGCCTGGCGGTGGGGGACGCAGAGGATGGCGGTGTGCACGTCCAGCCGGGGGATGAGGTTCTGGAGCTTGTCCTGCCCGAAGACCTCGAAGCAGGGGGACTGGAGGGGCTTGTCGAAGAAGGCGGCCAGGACATGGGCGGCGGGGCCGGCGAAGCCGGGGCGCGCCAAGAGGAGTTCCGCCAGCAGGCCGGACCCCACGAACACCACGTCCTCCGCCTTTCCGCACTCCTCTGCCTGGGCTTTCCGCGCCTGGGAAATTTTCTTCAGAATCTCCATTTGTCTCTTGGTCTCCATGAAAATGGGCGTGCCCCTCCGCCTCCGGAGCCCCCGCGCCCGCCCGGAGGGAATCCGGGGGGGGAGGCCGGGAAGGGAAGGGCGCGCCGTTGGGATGGCGTGTCCGGGATTACTTGCCGTAGTAGGCCGCCAGGTAGAGCTCCTTGATTTCGGAGATCAGGGGGTACCTGGGGTTGGCGCCGGTGCACTGGTCGTCGTAGGCCTTCACGCAGAGTTCGTCCAACTGCTTGAGGAAGGTCTCCTCGGAGATGCCCTTGGCGTCGAACCAGGGCTTCATGGCCTTGGGGATGTCCAGGGCGGCCTTCAGCTCCTCCACCTTCTCCACCAGGCGGTCCACCAGTTCGTCGTCATTCTTGCCCTGCAGTCCGATGTAGCGGGCGACGGCGGCGTAGTCGGCCTTGGCGTTGGGGTAGTGGTATTGGGGGAAGGCGGCCTGCTTGGTCATGCAGTCCACCGCGTTGTAGCGGATAATGTAACTGATGAGGAAGGCATTCGCCAGCCCGTGGGGCACGTGGTACATCCCGCCCAGCTTGTGGGCCATGGAGTGGCAGAGCCCCAGGAAGGCGTTGGCGAAGGCCATGCCCGCCATGGCGGAGGCGTTGAACATGTGCTCCCTGGCGATTTCGTTCATGGGCCCGTTCTTGTAGCATTCGGGCAGATGGCGGAAGATCAGGGCGGCGGCCTCGTTGGCCAGGGCGTTGCAGTAGTCGCTCTGCATGCAGGAGACGCGGGCCTCCAGGGCGTGGGTGAGGGCGTCGATGCCGCTGATGGCGGTGAGGCCCTTGGGCAGCTTCATCACCAGTTCGGTGTCGATGATGGCCATGTTGGGGGTCAGGGCATAGTCGGCCAGGGGGTATTTCTGCTGGGTGACCTCGTCGGTGATGACGGCGAAGGGGGTCACCTCGGAGCCGGTTCCGCTGGTGGTGGGCACGGCCACCATCATGGCCTTCTTGCCCAGTTCGGGCAGCTTGACGATGCGCTTGCGGATGTCCATGAAGCGCATGGCCACGTCCTCGAACTTCACCTCGGGCAGTTCATAGAGGAGCCACATGATCTTGGCCGCGTCGATGGGGGAGCCGCCGCCCACGGCGATGATCACGTCGGCGTCGAAGCTGCGCAGTTGCTCCAGCCCCTTCTGGGCCAGCTGGATGGTGGGGTCGGGGGCCACGTCGCTGAAGACGTGGGTGGCGATGCCCATGTCGGTGAGCTTCTGCAGCATGGGGCCCAGGATGCCGCTGCTGTAGAGGAACTTGTCGGTGACGATGAAGGCGCGCTTCTTCCCCGCCAGGTCACCCAGCGCGGTGCAGAGGCATCCGTATTTGAAGTAGACCTTCTGGGGGACGCGGAACCAGAGCATGTTTTCCCTCCGTTTGGCGATGGACTTGATGTTGAGGAGATTCTTGGGGCCGACGTTTTCGGAGACGTAGTTTCCGCCCCAGGAGCCGCACCCCAGGGTGAGGGAGGGGTTGAGGGCGAAGTTGTAGAGGTCCCCGATGCCGCCCTGGGAACTGGGGGTGTTGATCAGGACCCGGCTGGCCAGCATGACGTGGCCGAACTCCCGGATGCGCTCCTCGTTCTGGGTGTTGGTGTACAGCACCGCGGTGTGCCCCAGGCCGCCGTAGTTCAGCAGGGCCTTGGCGTTCTCGATGGCCTCCTCGTAGGTGTCCGCCTTGTAGAGGGCCAGGGTGGGGGAGAGCTTCTCCCGGGAGAAGGGGACCTGGGGGCCGACGCCGCTCACCTCCGCGATGAGCACCTTGGCCTGGGGGGGCACCTTGATTCCCGCCAGCTGCGCGATGGTGGCCGCGCTCTGGCCCACGATCTTCGCGTTGAGCTTGCCGTCCACCTGGATGACATTCCCCACCGCCTGGGCCTCCTTCTTGGAGAGGATGTAGCCGCCGCGTTTCTGGAACTCCCGCTTCACCTGGTCGTAGATGGGGGAGAGCACCGTCACGGACTGTTCGGAGGCGCAGATCATGCCGTTGTCGAAGGTCTTGGAGAGCAGCACGGAACTGACCGCCATCTCCACGTCGCAGGTGTCGTCGAAGATCACCGGCGTGTTGCCCGGGCCCACGCCCACGGCGGGGGTGCCAGAGGAGTAGGCCGCCTTCACCATCCCCGGGCCGCCCGTGGCCAGGATCAGGGCCACGTCCTTGTGCCCCATGAGATAGCCGGACATGGCCACCGTGGGCTCGTCAATCCACCCGATGATGTCCTCCGGGGCCCCCGCCTTCACCGCTGCGTCCAGCACGATCTTCGCCGCCAGGTTGGTGCACTTCTTCGCACGGGGATGGGGGCTGAAGACAATCCCGTTCCGGGTCTTCAGGGTGATGAGGGACTTGAAAATCGCCGTGCTGGTGGGGTTGGTGGTGGGCACGATCCCCGCAATCACCCCACGGGGCTCCGCAACCTTGATCATCCCGAAGGCGTCGTCCGTCTCGATGATGCCGCAGGTCTTCAGGGGAAGGTACTTGTTGCAGATGTACTCCGCCGCGTAGTGGTTCTTGATGATCTTGTCCTCCACCACGCCCATGCCGGTCTCCTCCACCGCCATCTGCGCCAGGGGAATCCGCATGTTGTTCGCCGCCAGGGCGGCGGCCTGGAAAATCCGGTCCACCTGCTCCTGCGTGTAGTTGGCGAACTTCTCCTGCGCGGCCTTCACCCGCGCCACGATGGCGTCCACCATCCCGCGCTCCTGCGCCTCCTTCTCCTCAGGTGTCAACTGGGGATTCGTCTCCTTTGCGTCTTGCATCTTGATGCCTCCTTAAGGTGGTGATGGCCCCCCGCCTGCTAAAAAACACACGGGAACGGTAGGCGGGGGGGGGATGATTTCCCGTTTGGATGATAAAAAAGTATCGTAAACGGGGATAATGTAGTGTGGGAAGAGAGGATTGCAAGGGGTTTTGCGTGGTGGCAGGTGACTTTTTTGTCCTGTCCTGTCATGGATTTTTCCATTTTGTGGCTCCGTGGGTTGTAGGGCGGGGTCTTGAATTCCGGGAAATCGGGCATATAGTGAAAGGGAGCGCTGAAATTAGAAGGATTGGGTTTTACTTATGGAATCGTCGAGTTTTCGTACGCACGAGCAGGAGAATCGGGTCTGGGAGTTTTTCCATCCCGACATGGATTTGGTGAACCGTCTGATGGACGAGGCCTCGGTATCCCGTCCCATTGGGCTGGTGTTGGCGGCTCGGGGGGTGACGCCGGAGACGCTGCAGAATTTCCTGCACCCGGAGATGGAGAACCTGGGCGATCCCTATTTGCTTCCGGGCACGAAGGATGCCGCCCGTCGGCTTTGGGAGGCGATCCAGAAGAACCAGCGGATCATGATTCACGGGGACTATGACACGGACGGAATCACGGCCACGGCCCTTCTTGCCTGGGTGTTGCGGGAGAACGGGGCGCAGGTCAGCTGCTACCTTCCCCACCGGATAGACGACGGGTATGGGTTGACGGCGGATTCCATCAACAAGAACGCCAAGGGGCGTTGCGAGCTGTTGGTGACGGTGGACTGCGGCATCACCAGCTATGATGCGGTGGATGCGGCGCGGGCCATCCGCCTGGACTTGATCATCACGGACCACCACACCCCCGGCCCCACCCCCATCAACGGCGGGGTTTCCGGGGTGGGTTCCATCGGGCTGGGGCTTCCGGCGGACACGGGTTCCCAGGAGTGGATGGTGGTGGTGGACCCCAAGCTTCCCGGCGCCCCCAAGGGCACGGAGGACCTGGCGGGGGTGGGCGTGGCCTACAAGGTGGCCTCCGCCTTCCTGAAATATGGGGTGGAGAACGGCATCGGCGGGGAGGAGACGGACCTTCATGCGGTGCTGGACTTGGTTGCCCTGGGGACGGTGGCGGACATCGTCCCCCTGCTGAACGAGAACCGGATTTTGGTGCGCCAGGGGCTGAAGGTGCTCTCCATGCAGACCCGTCCCGGCGTCCACGAGCTTTGCGACATTGCCAAGGTGGGGGAATCCCTGGCCACCACGGACATCACCTACCGCCTGGCGCCCCGCATCAACGCCACGGGCCGCATGGGGGACCCCACCGACTCCCTCCGGCTCCTGGAGGCCAGCGACGTGGAGAAGGCCAAGGAACTGGCGGCGGTTCTGGACAACCTGAACCGGGAGCGCCAGACCATTGAGGAGCGTGTGGTGAACGAGGCCGAGGAGCAGATTGAGAGGCGCTACAAGGCGGGAAGCCCCCGGGGGCTGGAGGTGGCCCGTTCCCTGGTGGTCTGGAGTGATTCCTGGCACCAGGGGGTGGTGGGGATTGTGGCCAGCCGCCTGACCCGCCGCTACCATCGCCCCAGCGTTGTCCTCACCCGGGACCCCTCGGGGCAGTTCACCGGAAGCGCCCGTTCCCTGCGCACCCTGAACCTGGTCCAGGTGCTGGACGAATGCAAGGATTCCCTCATCCGCTTCGGGGGCCACGCCATGGCCGCCGGCCTTTCCCTGGAGGAGGCCAACCTGGAGAAGTTCTGCCAGGAGTTTGACGCAGCCGTCCAGAAGGTCCTGGGCATCGAGTCCATGCAGCCCAGCCTCTCCATCTGCGGCGAGGTCGCCTTTGCGGAGATGGACGAGGTCTTCTTCCAGGAGCTGAAGGAGCTGGAGCCCTTTGGGCACGGCAACACGGAGCCCATCTTCATCACCCGCGGGGTGATGCCGGAGCGGAAGGTGCCCGCCGGGCGGGACCACACCCGGGGCATGGTGCGGGACGCGGCGGGGACCCGAATGCAGTTCATCGCCTTCTCCCGGCTTCCTTCCGACTTTCCCCCGGGCCCCTGGGACATCGTCTACTCCCCCCACATCAACCGGTACCACGACAAGGAGGTGCCCCAGCTCCGCATCCACGACATCCGTCCGTCTGCGGCGCAGTAGCGCCCTCCGCCCCTTTTCCCCGAGCCCTCTGCCTTCCCCCTTCCCAGGATTTCCCCTATGAGCGTACCCCTTCTGGACCTGAAACAGCAGTATTCCTCCCTCCAGCCGGAGCTTCTTCCCCAGCTGGAGGAGCTTTGTGCCAGCCAGCAGTTCATCCTGGGGCCGAAGGTGGAGGAATTGGAGGAGAAGGTGGCCCGGGTCTGCGGCGGCGCCTTTGCCTGCGGGGTCTCCTCCGGCTCCGACGCCCTCCAGATCGCCCTCATGGCGGAGGGGGTGGGCCCCGGCGACCAGGTCATCACCTCCCCCTATACCTTCTTCGCCACGGCGGGTGCCGTCTGCCGCTGTGGCGCGGAGCCTGTCTTCGTGGACATCGACCCGGAGACCTACAACCTGGATGCCTCCCAGCTGGAGGCGAAAATCACCCCCCGCACCCGCGCCATCATCCCCGTCCACCTCTATGGGCAGGCGGCGGAGATGGGGACGCTCCTGGAGGTGGCCCGCCGCCACGGCCTCCCGGTCATCGAGGACGCCTGCCAGGCCATCGGCGCCGAATGGCGGGGCCGGCGGGTCGGCTCCCTGGGGGACTACGGGTGCCTCTCCTTCTTCCCCAGCAAGAACCTGGGGTGCTTCGGAGACGGCGGCATGGTCATCTGCAACGACCCCGCCAAGGCCGAGAAGCTGAAGGTCCTCCGCAACCACGGCATGGCCCCCCAATACCACCACCATCTCATCGGGAGCAACTTCCGCCTGGACGCCCTCCAGGCGGTGGTGCTGCTGGCCAAACTCCCCCACCTGGACGACTGGACCCGCGCCCGCCAGCAGAATGCCCGGGACTACGACAGGCTCCTCCAGGGCATCGACGGCGTGGAGACCCCGAAGGCCGCACCCTATGCCACGCGCCACGTCTTCAACCAGTATGTCATCCGGATTGGCGGCGGCCGCCGGGACCATGTCTGGCAGGGGCTGAAGGAGCGGGGGATTGGCAGCGCCGTCTACTATCCCATCCCCCTCCATCTCCAGGAGTGCTTCCGTTCCCTGGGCCACAAGGAGGGGGACTTCCCCGAGAGCGAGCGCGCGGCCAGGGAGACCTTGGCCCTGCCCATCTTCCCGGAACTGACCCTGGCCCAGAAGGAGGAGGTGGCCCAGGCCATCCGGGAGCTTCTCGCCTAGCGCCCCGCCTCCGCCGGACATGGGTAGAAAGTCGCACAGTTCCCGTTTGCGGGAAAAGCCCCAGGGAAGCCTCTTCGGGGCATACCGCAGGCTCCTGGGGGCGTATGCCCTGCGCCATTGGCTCCCCTTCCTGGTGGGGGTCGCCTTCGCCCTGGTGGAGGGCGGCGCCCTGATGGCCCTCTGCCGCATGGTGGGGATGGTGGCCACGGGACTGGAGGGCGGCGCCGCCTTCCCCGTCTCCCCCCCGCCCCTGGTGCAGGGGGTGGACTCCCCTGAAGCCCCTCCCCTGGGGGAGGCCACGGCGGTTTCCGCCCCGGCGGAGTTCCCGGAGCCTGCGGGGGAAGGGGAGGCGCCCCGGGGGGAGCAGGGCGCCTTCGACCGCCAGACGGCGAAAATCGGAAAATACGTGGACGCGGCCAACCGTTGGCTGGAGAGGGCGGGGCTCCCCCAGGTGGACCGGGGGGATGGGCAGCACCTGACGAAGGGGATTGTGGTCCTGCTCCTGGCGGGGCTGGGGGTCTTCTTCCTGATGCAGGCCCTGGCCATCCTGGGAAACCGCTATTGCCTGAAGTGGCTGGGCGCACGGGTGGTGACCGACATGCGGGGTGCGCTCTTCAACCACCTCATGGAGCAGTCCCAGGCCTTCTACTCCCGGAAGGACATGGCGGTGGGCACCCTGATTAGCCGGTGCACCAACGACATCAATGCCGTGGAGAGCATCATCTCCAACAATTTCCCTGAACTCATCGTGGCCCCCATCCAGATCCTGGCGGCGGGCTCCTACCTGGTGATGACGGCCGTGGAGGCCAGGCTGGACTGGAAGTTTGGCCTGGTGGTGGCCCTTCTCCTGGCGGCCGTCATCCCCCTGTACGCCCTCTGCCGCCTCCTGAAGCGCTTCGAGCACCGGGTGCTGGACGGCGTGGCGGTGGTGACCGACAGGATGCAGGAGAGTTTTTCGGGCATCAAGGTGATTCGCGCCTTCCGCCAGGAGGCCAGGGAGAAGGAGAGTTTCCGGCAGGTGAACGAGCGCTATTTCCGGGCGTTGCGCCGGGCCATCCGGGCGGAGGTGGCGGTGCCCCCCATCCTTCAGGTTTCCGCCATGGTGCTGGCGGGGGTCTTCATCTGGCTTTGCTACGTCAACGGCCTGACCCTGGGGGTGCTGGGGGGGATGGCCTTTGCCGCCCAGAGCATGTACAAGCCCATCAAGGATTTGGTCAAGGTGAACGCAGGCCTGCAGAAGGGCGCCGCCGCCGCTGAACGCTTCTTCCAGGTGCTGGACCAGGACAACTCCCTCCCCGTCTCCCCCAACCCCCGCCACGTCCGGGGATTCCAGCGGGAAATCCAGTTCCGCGATGTCTCCTTCCGGTATACCCCGGAGGGGCAGGATGTGCTCCAGGGGCTGGACCTGTCCATCCGGAAGGGGGAGATGGTGGCCCTGGTGGGGCAGACCGGAAGCGGAAAGAGCACCGTGGCCAATCTCCTGGCGCGCTTCTACGACCCCACCGGGGGGGCCGTGGAGCTGGATGGCGTGGACCTGCGGGACCTGGACGTGACCGACTTCCGCAACCTGGTGGGCGTGGTCTCCCAGGATACCTTCCTCTTCAACACCACCATCGAGGAAAACATCCGCTATGGCAGGCCGCAGGCCACCCGCCAGGAGGTGGAGGAGGCCGCCCGCCAGGCAAAGGCCCTGGAGTTCATCCAGGAACACCCCGACGGCTTCCAGAGAATCGTGGGCGAAAGGGGAGACCTGCTCTCCGGCGGCCAGAAACAGCGCATCGCCATCGCCCGCGCCATCCTGCGCAATCCCCCCATCCTCATCCTGGACGAGGCCACCAGCGCCCTGGACACCGTCACGGAACGCCTGGTCCAGGAGGCCCTCAACAATGTGATGCGAAACCGGACGGTGCTGGCCATCGCCCACCGCCTCTCCACCATCCAGGCCGCTTCCTGCATCCTGGTCCTGGAGAAGGGGCGTGTGGTGGAACGGGGCACCGACGCCCAGCTCCGCCAGGCAGGCGGCATCTACTGCCGGCTGGCCCAGATGCAGGGGCCGGCCGGCGAATAGGCCGCGCCCCCAAGCCCCCCCTTGGAAGGAAGCCACCTGGACCGCTCCCTTCCCCCCGTCGTCAATCCCCTCCCGTCAAGGGCGGCCCCACGCTGCCCCCCTGGCGGGGCTCATTCATGGAGAACGCAAAGAAATGTCCGAAGCCCTGAACCGCAAGACCTACCTCACCCAGAACAAGGGGGAGTATCCCCAGACCGCGGAGTTCGGCGGGGTCGCCTATGTGAAGGTGGATGACCTCCGCTACGGCACCAACCCCCATCAGACCGCCGCCTACTACAAGCCCGCCCAGGCCGACGACTGCGTCATCGGCGACATGAAGGTGCTCAAGACGGGGAAGAACGGGCTCTCCCAGACCAACCTGGAGGACATCAGCTACTCCTTGAACATCGTGAAGTATTTCCGCCGCCCCGCCTGCGCCTGCATGAAGCACGTGAACCCCTGCGGCGCCGCCGTGGCCATGGGGGATGAAACCCTTTGCCAGGTCTATGTGAAGGCCAGGGACTGCGACCCCCGCGCCGCCTTCGGCTCCGTCATCGCCTTCAACCGCACTGTGGACCAGGAGACCGCCCAGGAAATCATGTCCACCTTCGTGGAGTGCGTGGTGGCCCCCGGCTTCACCCCGGAGGCCCTGGCCGTCTTCTCCAATCCCGACGTCACCCTCAACAAGCAGATCCGCATCCTCCAGTGCGGAGACCTGGAAAAACTCCCCAAGTTCGTGGGCGACGACACCACCGGGCACCGGACAATCAAGGTGCTGGCCGACGGCTCCCTGGTGGTGGCCGACCCCCTCCTGACCCACCTGCGTGGCGTGGAGGACTTGAAGCCCGCCGCGGCGGACAGCAAGGCCCTGGGGCATGTGGAGAGCACAGTCCAGGCGACCGAGGCCCAGAAGGAGGACCTGCTGACCGCCTGGTATATCAACATCTCCGTGCGCTCCAACGGCGTGGTCATGGTGAAGAACGGCGGCACCCTCTGTGTGGGCACCGGGGAGCAGGACCGTGTGGGGGCCGTGGAGAAGGCCATTGAGAAGTTCCGGAAATACGAGGGGAAGGAGACCTTCCAGGCGTGCGTCATGGCATCCGATGGCTTCTTCCCCTTCTACGACGGGGTGGAGGTGGCCGCCAAGGCGGGGGTTACCGCCATCATCGCCCCTGCGGGCTCCATCAAGGACGCGGAGGTGATTCAGCGGGCCAATGAACTGGGCGTCGCCCTCTACCACGCCCCCGAGCGGGTCTTCTCCCACCACTAGGCTTGCCTTTCATCCCCCTGACGAATGGACGGACCCATGGTCGAATCGGACGAAAAGGATTCCCGGTTCCCGGCCCCCCCCCAGGAGGAGGCGGAGGGCTTTTCCCCGGGGGAGATTCCCGGGGAGGCCCCCTCCCTTTCCGGGGAGGACGAGGGCGCGGACGCCCTGCGGGAGATCATGGAGCACAACTTCATGGTCTACGCCGAGTATGTCATCCGGGAGCGGGCCATCCCCGATGTGGACGATGGCCTGAAGCCCGTCCAGCGGCGCATCCTCCATACCCTCTACACCATCGACGACGGCCGGATGCACAAGGTCAACAGCGTGGTGGGGGAGGCCATGAAATACCATCCCCACGGGGACGCCTCCATCACCGACGCCCTGGTGGTGCTGGCCAACAAGGAGTATTTCATCGACCGCCAGGGGAACTTTGGCAACATCTTCACGGGGGACCCCGCCGCCGCCGGGCGGTATATCGAATGCCGTCTCAACGCCTTTGGCCGGGCGGTCCTCTTCAATCCCGCCGTGACCCAGTTCGTGGATTCCTACGATGGGCGCACCAAGGAGCCAGTGGTGCTGCCTTCCAAGGTGCCCACCCTCCTGATGATGGGGCAGGATGGGGTGGCCGTCAGCATGGCCACCCATGTCTTCCCCCACAATTTCTCGGAACTTCTCCAGGCGGAAATCGCCATCCTCCGCCAGCAGCCCTTCCAGGTCTTCCCGGACTTTCCCACGGGGGGGCTGATGGACGCCTCGAAGTATGACGACGGGCGGGGGGAGATCCGGGTGCGCGCCCGCATTGAGGCGGAGGGGGAGAAGAAGGTCATCATCCGGGAGGTGCCCGCCGGCTCCACCACGGATTCCCTGATTGCCTCCATCGAGCGGGCCGCCCGTGCCGGGAAGCTGAAGATGGCCTCCATCAATGATTTCACCTCGTCGGAGGTGCAGATCGAGATTTCCCTCATGCGGGGCGTCCACGCCGAGGAGACAATCCAGGAGCTCTATGCCTACACGGACTGCCAGAAGGTGCTCTATTCCACCATCCTGGTGATCCAGGACAACCAGCCCGTGGAACTGACCGTCAGCCAGGTGCTCCGGCGGAATGTCCAGCGCCTCCTGGAGATTCTGAAGACGGAGGAGGAACTGGCCCTGGAAAGCGAGAGGGAGGCCATCCAGAAACTCTCCCTGGAACGCATCTTCATCGAGAACCGCATCTACAAGCGGATTGAAAAGTGCGCCAGCCTGGCGAAAATCCACGAGGCGGTCCTGGAGGGGCTGAAGCCCTTCCGGGAACAACTGCTCCGGGATGTCACCCAGGGGGACGTGGAAAGGCTCCTCCAAATCCCCATCCGGCGCATCTCCGTCTACGATCTGGCGAAGAACCAGAAGGACGTGGAGGCCCTGGAAAAGGCCATGGCCGAAACCAGGCGGCACCTGGAAGACCTCACGGAATATGCCGTCTCCTATCTCCAGGGACTCCTGGAACAGTACGGGCCGCAATTCCCCAGGCGAACCCAAATCGTCGGATTCCAGGAGGTGGACCGGAAGGAAATCGCGCGACGGGACGTGAAGGTCTACCACGACCGCGTCAACGGCTTCGTGGGAACCGGGGTCAAGTCCTCCAGCAAGGACGCCGAACCCCTCCTCTGCACCCAATACGACCGCCTCATGGCCCTGAGGGGGGACGGCACCTGCCAGGTCATCCCCATCGAGGCCAAAACCTATGTGGGACAGGCCAAATACCTCTTCCTCTATGACAAGGACCAGGTCTATTCCATCCTCTACCGAAACAAGAAGGAGGGGACCTGGTTCGCCAAACGGTTCCAGGTGGGGCAGTTCGTCCTCTCCCGGGAATATCACGTCATCCCCGAGGGATGTGTCATCGAAGCCCTCTATACCAACGCCAATGTGGTCGTCTCCCTGGAATTGGCCACCAACCGACGCCGCTCCTTCCAGGATGTCCGCGTGGAATTCGCCAGCCTCCCCCTCCGGGGCCGGGAGGCAAGGGGATTCAAACTCACCCACTACCAGGTGGTGAAGGTCAATCTCCTGGAAAGGGGAAGCCAAAATCCCGCAGTGCCTGCCCCGGAACCGACACCCGCGCCTGGGGA
>JAEDNB010000248.1 GCA_016302725.1 Lentisphaeria bacterium | reverse complement strand
GGAGGGCAGGCCCATGCCCAGCATGGCCCTGCCGGGGATTATTATTTAAGTCGTTTGTTTCTAGAAATCTAGAGAATGCTTTCCCCGGCGTTTCCGCGTCTTCCCGGGAGAGCAGGGTAGTTTTTTATTTCCTAGATTTCAAGAAGTTTGCTTCTTGCGGAAATATCAGGCTATAGTACAACCGCCTTTTTAAAAAACGAATGTCCCGTTGGGAAGTGTTCTCAGTCAGAGCAGAGGAGGTTTCTATGGGAAAGAAGACGGAATTTGTTTTGAAGAGCGTCAAGGGCCTCCTCTGGGCAGAAATCCTATTGCTTTTCTCCTCCCTCCTTAATGCACAAGAGGGTAGAATCTACACGAATACGACCTCCATACAGTTGGTATCATATTGCAACGATCCTGCGAAGTCAGATGACCTTCCTCTGCATTGCAGTGTGCCTGTGAGTGCTTCTACCATTACCTTGGCTAAACTGGACCAGTACGGAGAGCCTGTGATGGACGAGTTCCTTCATGCACAAGTGGTAACGTTCTGTTGGCCAGAGGAGGTTGGCTGGGCGCATGAAGTGGCATCGGAACGATATGTCCTCAACACCACCGTCCTTGCTTATACGGAAGATATGACAGGGGGAACATCTTCAGGAAATATTCATGACGGCTCTGGAGACGGAAGGAGCACAGGATGGGGGGGCGTAGAAGTGGTATGGAAACGGGTAGGTCCCGGTTTTGGGGACAGTTATGAAATTCAACAGAGAATTTTTCCAGCCAAGAGCATGGTGCCATGCACGGACCATCCAGGGGTTGTGAATCCCCCGGAGCCTGAAGAATAGGGAATACGGAGGGAACATGCGATGAAACGGTGGATTTTCCTGGCAGTGTTGGCGGTGTTGTTGTCTTGGGGATGTGGCTCCTCGGAGAAGGGGAAGACGACGGAGGAAGGGCGCCCCGAGGATTATGGTCCTGCTGTGATGATGGTGTTTCATCAGCCCTCTCCTCTTCTGGCGAGATCGTGGAGGGAGCACGTTGCGGGATTTCCCTTGACGAATTTCCCTCTGGTGGAGGAAGGCAAGCGCTTCAAATTGGGCGCATGCACATATTCCCTGGGGGCTACGGGAACTCCCGAGGGCGATCTCAGTTTCTCTGCCGTGCGGCGTCCCTCCAAGGAGGGGGAAGTGGTGATGGATATGCAGATTGGCAAGGGAAAGGTGGTGATCGACTTGAAGGGAATTCGCTATTGCGGGGAGGAGTATCTTCCTCTTTATCATGGGGATAATTGGATCATTGCCATCGTTCGGGATCATTCTGTCGCCTCTGTGTGCCAAAGGGAAGAGGCAGGGAGGAAGAAATGAACTGGCGGGGAAGAGTTTTGCTTTGCAGTTTTGCCGTCATTCTGTCCTGGGGACTTGTCGGCGAGGAAACCACGATTGGGGAGCGTCTTTCCCGAGGAATGGAGGAATCCCGGAAGCGGAGCCTGGTTTGCCCTATCCAGACTCCCTCTATCCTGCGGAATCTCCAGGTTGCCCGGGGAGAGTATGCCCAATGGGTGTCTCCCCAGGGTGTGCTTCACATGAAGATGGTCTTTTGGGATGCGTCGGGAGAGGAGTCCGTGGTATTTCTGAAGAACGAGGAGGGATATTTCTTCGCCAGCTACGGGGAATGGTTCCCTGCTCTTGACCTCCTTCCCCTGTGGTACTACCAGGGAATCTGGCTCCCCCTCCCCGAATATGAACTCACCCTGACTACCTTCCAGGAACAGGAAGTGCCTGGGGGAAAGGCGTTGTGGGAAATCCGGGGGGACGTGACCCGGGATGTGAACGCCCTGCAGGGCCACCCCTATCCCCTTTGGGGAAAGGGAGACTCCCGGGATGTGGAATCCTCCTACTATGATTTCCGCCCCTTCCTGCGGAAATTCATCCTGGATGCCCAGAAAAACTTTGTGTCGGAACGGGTGGAAAGCGACCTGAAAGGGCGCATCCTCTTCCAACGACGCATCCAAAATCCAGATTTCCAGCGCACTCTGGGGCCAGGGGACTTTCAGCATGGCGAACTCCAGGCCACGGATAAATTTTTCCTCATGAAAGACGTGCTTTGGAAAATCAACCAGATCCGAATGGAGCGGAAGAAAATACAGCGCGAGGAACGGAAGGCAAGCCAGAACATGGCGTGGAGACGGCGCCTCTTCTCCCGGAAGACACTTGCCTGGGGTACAGCACTCCTCGCCCTGGTCTTCCTGGGAAGCGCCGCCGTCCTGCGTCGCTGGAATGCCGAGTGAGAACACGGAGGGCAGGGAAATTTTAAACACGGAGGGCACGGAAGGCGCCTGCGGCGCACACGGAGGGCAGGGAGGGCAGGCCCATGCCCAGCATGGCCCTGCCGGGGATTATTATTTAAGTCGTTTTTT